>NZ_AUJZ01000006.1:0-259896 GCF_000424485.1 Butyrivibrio sp. WCD2001
CCCCACCGACTATGTCGGAAGGAGTTTTCTCGCTGATACATCATAATCTGTACATGTACAAAATTGGCTTAGATTCTCCATTTTATTCCTTTCCACTTACACTATAAGCGATTTTCCCATCTCATAGGCCTTTTTGCATTCCTGCGGAAATACTGTCTCATGCCGTTCTTTCTTATGTTCAGGATCAAAGAAGGACCATTCCCAGTCAGTTTTACTGTAATCATTTAGCTGTAATGTATCTCCACTTACAAGTACAGTAGTAGGACCAACGAATTTATCGAGGGTATCCTTGTAACTGTTTAGTAGTTCTGTATAAGCCGTATCAGGTGCATTACTGGTCATTATAAGGAGAACTGGTATCACGTTCTTATTACAGCACGGTGTTTCAGCATTATAAGTAAGGCTCTGAAAAACAAGTCTCTCATATAGAGCTCTGAAAGATGCTGTTAAGTTCGACAGATAATTAGGTGAACCCAATATAAGTCCATCTGCTTCCCTTATGTCATCAAGCACCTTTGTAAGTCCATCCCTACAAATGCAATGCCCTTGGTCCAGCATTTACAACTACAATCCTCTTTGCCATCCTCCTACCTCCTTAAGTTAATCCGGCTGCTGTCCGTCATGCGCCTTCCAGACACATTCTGTTATCTGCATATCACTAAATACAGCCGTAAATGATGAATCTTCCGGTGAACATGCATATATACCAAACTGTATCTCACCACCACCCTTTTCCATATGGCAGATTCTCATCTGCTTCCACGTTTCTCCATTATCAGAGCTTTCTATACAATAATCATCTTCCCTTCTGCTGAAGCGGTACCACATGGATTTAATATCCGCGGGGATTTCTGTAGTAGCCCAGTCTGAATACCCATTATTTGTTACAACGCTCCCAAGGTGCTGGAATCTATCATTTTCATATTCTACAGATCCCTTGATCCAGTTATCGCTGTCCAGATACATAACTATTCCGCATTGATCGAATCTATGATGGCTATCCTCAAAGCTAGTCTTTACTACAAAGCTAAAGAACTTATCACTAGTCTTCATCTGATATACAGGGGCATTATCATTCCGGAAATGATAATAAGTTCTCTGCCACAAATCTGTATGAGGAAGTGTGGTAACAGAAATCGTGCCATCCTTTATCTCAAAACTCTTTGGCTCTCTTGTCCATCTAAATTCATTCAGATCCATCGTTATTCTCCCTTACTGTAATTCCAACCATGTTCTCCGTGATATATCATAAGTTTTGTCATTCCACCATCAATGCAGATATTCTCTCCATTAGTGAAACCTGCTTTATCTGAACACAGAAACATCACCATCTCTACTATATCTTCCGGCTTTCCAACTCGCCCAACAGGCTGCTGAATAGCATCAAGTCCTGTTATGTCAGATCCAGTTATATCGATCCATCCAGGAGATATACTGTTAACTCGATCTTTTCCTGCAAGACTTCCATCCCTTGTATATACATCTATGTATTCCATGAAATGGTCACAGCCCCAATTCTTTGCAGAGAGCGTCATATCTCTTCTGCTCTTTTTCTTTTACAGGCTTCGATGAATCTTTAAAACAATGGTCGATAACATCTGCATCCTTTAGAAGCTCATCCATCGGAGAATCTGTCACAAGTTTATCATCGTGATGATATATTGCAGAACAAATGATATCAGTTTCTTCTTTTGAAGTGATGCTAAGTTCTTCAAGGACCTTTCTTGCCAGATCTGCTCCGAGATGGGCGTGATCATCGTAAGACCCACTCTTATATGCATGAAGATCGTGAAGCATTCCTGATATAGCACCTAATTCCTCATTAAGTCCGCGCTTCTTTGCGAGAATTGTTGCCGCAAGTGATACGCCGTAAAGATGAGCTGTTGCGCTAGTCCTTTTGTCTGAGTCAGTAATGTTAGCAAGTTCCTTGTCGATATATGTCCTCAAATCTTTTAATCTACTCATGTGTACCTCCGGATGCTATGAATTATTTTTTTAATAAATTGGTATTATTACATTTCATCTTCTGTTTCACAGGGGCGGTCTATGATAAAATCCCTTGCATCAAGCTCCTCTTCTTCTCCAAAAAGATTGAGTTGCTTTGCTCCCTGTATCATTTTGTTATACTCATTCTGCTCTTTTTCAGATAGTTCTCTTGCCACAGATAAATTTCCTGCCGGTTAAGTGTTGCAAAGTGCTCTTTTATTATATTCCCTTATTGATTAATAGGCGAGACCAGACAATGCTGAGTTCTGGAACGTCTCGGCACCACCTGGCCTCTGTTGTTTTCTTATGTGTGGGTAAAGGTGTTCCTTTCCCTGTATCAATATTTTAAGATGTCCTAAGCTCGGATTTATATCAGCAAAAGTACCAAAAACAGCCGTTACTGAAAGATATATCCAAACTGAGTTTCAAATTGAAGTAGTTGAATGAACAACTTATCCTGAGAGCGTATTTAATCATACTTCACTTAGCGATCCAAGGGAAATTACACGGATCACAAAAATTTAAGAAAGTGTTCTATTGCAAGATGAGCAATTCAGGGTTATTATTAATGAACATAAGTTCGAGAACATACATTCGCCATTATGAGGAATTGCTTATGGAAAAGAATTATACGATTTATGCTGTGGATTTTGATAATACGCTCTGCTACTCAGCTTGGCCGGAACTCGGAGATCCCAACATCCTACTAATTGAGTATTTGTTGAAAGAAAAGGCTGCTGGAAACAAGCTGATTCTCTGGACATGCAGAGCTGGAAAACCTCTTTCAGATGCCATTAAGTGGTGCAGGGATTACGGACTTACTTTTGACGCGATAAATGACAATTTGCCGGAAGTTGTAGAGTTTTACGGCAACAATAGCCGGAAGATTACCTGTGATATTTATATTGATGACAGAAACGCATACATAGATCCGGACGGCAAGCTTCAGGGAGTTGCGATATAAGTCTCCTTCATGCGTGCAGCCCAAAATAGAATTAGGAGTTTTTTATGAGCAGGATTATTGATGAAGTTGATGTTATCTATAAGGTACCGTCACTGTGGCAGGCTCCCGGTGGCGGTGCTTTGGGGTTATAGATCTTCTCCTATTTCTTTGATTTCTGGGATAATCTCGTAGTCATCCGTAACTGTTATAACTGCATATGTAGGTTTGTCACCTGTGACCTGGGGATAGCAGATACTTCCGGGGTTTACTAGAGTAATGCCGGCTTCCTTATCCTTTACTATCTCTGCATAGTGGCTGTGACCAAAAAGGACAAGATCAGCGCATCTTGACTTGGCTGCTTCCTTTAAGGTCTTAAGGCTTTCCTCATATTTTACGTTGTAGGCATTTCCGTGTGTTGCCCATACGCTTAAGAAACCTGCCTTGAATTCTTCATCAGTGGGAAGGCTGTTTCCAAAGTCGCAGTTACCACGGACTATCTTTACCTCATAAGGCGGATTTTCTCCCGTTATGGAAGAAATGGAGTCCTGGATATCTCCGCAGTGGACGAGGATATCAAAGGGTGATTCTTTTTCGATAGCCTTTTTAGCATATCCCGGATAGCCATGTGAATCTGATATTACAAGGATTTTTACGTTCATAGTGATATTTCCTGTTCATTATGATTTGCTCTTATCTTATTTCAGCCCCTCTAAAAAGTTCTTTACGGTATCAGCCGCATCTCTTCCTTTTTGTTCCCAGTCAGTCGACTCTGCATACTCTCCAAGTATTATATGTAATCAGAGTCACTTAGATTGATGCGCACAATTACGCGTATAATTACATGTAATTGTGTTAAATAAGGACTTTCTGCCATGTTTTACTCTTATGTCCCTCTAGGGTATTCATCATTAATTCCTATGATTTGCCCTCTAGTTGCAACTTATATTCCTGCAAAGTATTCCTTGAGCTCTCAACTTCTTTTTCTACGGCCTTGGCATACACAGTGGTAGTGGTGACTGACGCGTGATTAAGCCTTTTTTGCACAAGTAACAGATTGTAATTACTTGCTTCATATAGTGACATTGCAAAGCTTGATCTGAGTTTGTGAGGAGATATGAGATGGGCTTTATTGGGAAGAGCAGCCTTCACATATTTCTTCACAAGCGTCTCAACAGCCCTGACACTGAGTCTTTCGCCCTTTGTGGTAGTAAATGCAGGTAGTTCGACCTCTGAGGTATAAGGGAATCTGGCTTTCTGTGATTCAAAATAGTCCCATAAATATCCTGCACATTCGTCAGAATAGTAGGCATCCTGCTGATCGCCGCCTTTTCTGATGACGGTAACTTTCCCTTTATTCAGATCAAAATCGACTATATTGGTGTTAAGCATCTCGGATACACGAAGCCCGGTATCCAAAAGCAGCATAAACATTGCAGCATCACGTTCTGCATATATGCTGTGATATTTTCGCGTATTATCGCCAAGCCCTGTGCCATTGATTACGGTATCAATCAGTTTATTCTGTTCTTCAAAATCCAGATATATGAGTTTTTTCTTGGGAATATCAATTTTTCTGGACGCAAGGACCGGATTCATTGTGACCTTACCATTGCTCAAAAGGTATGAATAAAAAGCGGATATAGTGGCCTTTTTTCTCTTTAAAGTGGCTTCACTGGTTTCATCATCCTTTTTCTTTGGCCCTGTAAGGGAATTTTTCTTAGGCCGCATACTTTTTTCATATGCATCATCCGTTCTTTTAAATCTTTTATCCTTAGTATTCCGCAGCGTTGCGATGAAATTATCGATATCCTCGGGAAGAAGTTTTCCAAGATCATCCGTAGTAATATCGATCATTTTCTTATCACAGAATTCCGGGTGAAAATTGATCAGATATTCAAAAAACACGAAAATATCGCGGCTATATTCAAACATAGTTGCAGCTTTGCCGCGTCCGCTATATCTGTTTATAAAACTGACCACATAATCCGGCATATCTTCAAGCAGTTTTGAGGTTCTATCAGTATAATTTATTCCTTCAGACATGTTATTAATCCCCATAAAATAACTGTTTTTTCATCAAAAATCTCCTATATTTATTTTATCATAATCTTATGTATGCGTAAAACTGTTCTTTTACGCATAGCTAACATATTCTTTTCTACCCAAGCTATTAATCGTAGAAGCTATCTAAACTTTTAGCTGATAGTTCACGAATATTTCTCGTTTTTCATAATATAATCCAATTCATACCATGAAATGCTATAATATACCTGTAGTGTGAGTTTTTTAATAAGGACAAATACTCTATGATGAAAAGCATTTCCGCTATCCGAGCATTAAAAAAAATCCACGCCGCAATATAACGGTTGTTATCGTAGCTGCTCTAGTATTTCCGCCTGTTCCTCTGCCGGCAGCTCAGAAAGGTATATGCAGTACTCATTTGGATATCCCCCGACAAACTTCATATGCTCCATACTTATCTGTTTCGGATCAGTAATCCATAACACCTGCTCTCCCCAGAAATTCTTTCCATATCCTGCTTGTATATATTGTATTTCTGTAAAAAATCAAGTATTTCCATCGTGGTCTCCTCCACAAGTAATCATAGAAATCATTGTATCACAGAGTCAAGGCAGGACGGAATGCAAAGAACATGCAATATTTGTGCAATATAAAAATAGTGACCACCTCTCACAGTGATCACCATTTTCCATTTTATCTTTCAAATATTACTCCAAGAACAACCCCGGGCATAAGAACCCCAACCATGTACTGCCATCTTTTCAGCGGAACATGACTACTATTAATCGTACTCAAAAATTCCCTGCACCGCATCCGATACATTCATAATGTCCTCATATGCAAGAAAATCAACTCTATTACACCCTCTTGCCCTAGGATCTATTGCTTTAAACTGCTCACAAATTACAGTTCCAGACTCACCCTTTTTCCCGCACACCGGAATATGTAAAGGCCCGGCGTGAATATTAGAAAGCATAGGGCATACATGAAATATACCTGTTGCCTTTATAAAAGCATTTTTGCTAACTATAACAAACAGCTGTCTTTTGAAACCTGTAATCTTTATAATATCCCCTTGATTAAACTCGCTCATAAAATCTCTCTCCCTACCGGTTCGCCCCAATCAAAATCACAAACCGTTATTTCACCATTAAACTCTGCAAGTCTTTCTTCAAAAGTTTTATGAACAAACTGTTTTCTAAGAACAATACTGTCATTTTCTATTTCTATATCCAACACATCAGAAACCTTTAACTGCAATTTTTCCAAAATATCCTTAGGAATTCGTATTCCCTGGCTATTGCCCCAAGCCCTTATTGCAACCTGCTCCATGTGATCACCTCCTTTTATTGTATATACATTATGCCGTATATACTCCATGTGTACAATCACCTGATATAGCCCCCATAATAATGAGATATGAGGGCTAGTTCATGCTAATTTATTTTGATTGTCATGGGATATTTCAATTTCATCTCTTCCATTCCGCATTCGATAAGGTCTGTATCTTCGAAACCTACGGACTTATATAAGTCTTTAGCCACTGTATTCCCCGGTGCAACTCCGGTGTATATATCCGGCGGATTGAATTTTTCTTTTATATATTCAAGGCCCAATACAAGCGCCTGTCGCCCATACCCCTTATTCTGGTATCTATAATCGATAAGGAATTTCCACAAGGTATAATACTGCTTCACCTCGTAATAGCCCATCATGATAAAACCAACTAAGATATCGTCTTCATAGACAGCAAACGGATAAGCATTTTCGGAATACACATATGCCTGGGCAAGCGATTCCGCAACAGTAGAAACAAAACTCTGCTGGTCCTCTCTTACAGAAAGTTCTATCAATTCTTCGATATTATCCCGTGTAACGGATTCTAAATGGATCATAACCTCAAACCGCCTTTATTATATTCCTTTACTTCGCTTCCACCCCACTCAACAACGGTAAACCCGTTTCTGGAAGGAGTGATTATTTCTTCAGGCTGAGCAATTTCCACAGGGTTGTCACAACCTGTATATGTCATATATACACGGATCAGCGTGTCCGGAGAAGGATTTATCAAAAGCTTTGCTTTCTCCAGATACTGTGAGTTATCAAAAGAAATCAGATTATAGCTGTTCTGGCTAAGCCTTGGAAGCCAGAAAGTGATGAAATCGTCTTTTTCCTTGTCGGTCAGTCCCAGCGCGGTTAGTTTATCTTCGAGGAAGGGGACGAGATCTTCCTTAGCCACACAGTCTCCGCTGGTAATGGTATAGTTTCCGTTATGAGTTCCTTCCCAGAAAAGGTAGCCATATTCCTTATCACTTATACTTATGGTACCGTCTTTATCAGCAATAAAATTCCATGTGTTATCTGATGAAAAGTCGGGATAAACCGTGGAAAATACTCCGTCATAGTCTATAGACGCAGATATTGCAGAATTGTCTTCCGTAGGATAGAAGTACATAACAGGTTTAAGATCTCCATCTTCATCGCTTGTTACTTCTCCTGAATTATTGCAAGCTGATAGCAGCATCGACATAGAGAAAATAAGAGCTGTTAGAATAACGTGTGTTTTTGTTTTGCGCATAAATCCGACTCCTTTCCGTTAATATCCTGAATTTTAAATGGTTTCAATATCAATCCCTATCTATAATCTCCAGTACCTGCCTGAAATATTCATTACGCGTTTCTTCCTCTGCATTGAAAATCTCATGCCTCGAATCCTCAAAAGCAATAATCTTCGCACCGGGAACCTTCCCTGCAAATTCCGTATAACCATCGGAATCAATCAGATGGTCCTGACCTGCAGTAAATACAGTTATCGGCAGCGCGAGTCTTGAAGCATTTTTGAAAATCCTGTCATACACCTTATAGCTTGCCAGCCCCCAGCCAATGGAGGCGCCATAGGTCTGATAATGCTCGTCCTTTAATCGCATCTCAAACATATAGTCATAGCGGGCTCTGGACTTAGTACTGCTTGTCTCAAACACAGACACCCCATCAAAGTGCTTCTGCCCCGGCGCCATAGCTTTGCGCTTACCAAATAGAAATGCATAGATACTAAGCAGACTGCACAACAATTTCGAAGGAACCGACTTCATCTTAAGCATAGGAGAACTTAGAATAGCCTTGTCAAAATAACCCGGATATTTCTCGAGGAAAAGAGTACCCACAGCGCCTCCCATGGAATGCGCAATAAGAATTCGCTTCTTTTCAGGAGTAGCAGGCATAACCACCTTATCCATAAAAATATGAAAATCTTCGACATATGTATCGTAATCATCGATATAGACGACATCCGGCTCCTTCATCTTGCCCTCAGAGTAGCCGTGTCCTCGCTGCTCCGGGAAAAAGAACCCAAATCCGGCCTGGTACAGATACCAGACATACTCATGATATTTTCCGAAGAATTCACAAAAGCCATGAGCAAAGACAACTACCTTAGTCGAATTTTCAGGTATGGCAAAATAGTAATTAAGCGTAGCCCCGTCAAAAGACTGAAATTTTCCCTGTTTTACATGGGTCTTTCGAAACTCACTGTTTTCAGTTTTCATTATCCGGATGAAATCATCTTCACCCAGGAAATTAACCTTGTTCATAGATTTTCCTTGCCTTATCGGGATAGTTGGTAATTACGGCATTTACGCCCATATCACGGCATTTAATCATGTCCGCCTCTTTGTTGACTGTCCATACATTAACGTCAATCTCAAACATGTTGCAGTCATCCATAAAATCAGGATATTGCAGATTATATAAAGCCGGATGGAGCGCATCTACTCCATTTTCTGCGGCGTATCCGGGCATGTTAAGATGGCCGTCCGCATATAGGAAACCAACCTTTGATTCAGGGCTTATATCCTTAATTTTCATCACTGAGTAATGGTTGAAAGAAGAATAGATAACTCTGTCCGAAAAGCCCTTTTTCTTCACAAGTTCGACGATTTTATCCTCCAGATCGGGATAGAATATCTCCCCGGTCTTGAGTTCGATGTTTATGGTAAGTCCTGTCGGTGCCAGTAAATCAAACACTTCTTCCATAGTGGGAATATGTACACCTTCATAAGCCTGATTGCCATTACAAAAATCAAACTTAAGCAGTTCTTCATAGGTGTAATTCTTGATAAAACCCGCACCATTACTGGTTCTGTCTATGGTTTCATCGTGACAGACCACAATGACATCATCTTTTGTAAGCTGAATATCAAGCTCAACTCCGTCAGCTTTCATGTCCGCAGCCATTTTGAATGCGGGAAGTGTGTTTTCAGGCGCATAGCCACTGGCTCCTCGGTGAGCCCATATCAAAGGATAGCTCATAGTTTTACCTTCTTTCTTATTTTTTATTTGAATTCTTTATATCCCACAGATTATCGTAAGCAAAACCCGTGACTTTCTCGCAGATACGCTTCTCTTCTTCTGTCGGAGCTGATGAATCTTCACCTTTTCTGCGGGCGATGTCCTTCTGAATTACTGCAAATTCTTTGCCGGTTATAGGGAAAATCACCGCCACAACAAACAGAAGTGTTATCAGAATTGCAGGACATATAATGAAAATCAGGGATATACCCTGCTGAGTTCCCAGAGACTGACATCCGCCGCTGTTGGCGATCACTTCATCGTAACCTACCGCAGATAAAAGAATTCCGATTACTGCTGCAGATACGCCTGCGGAGATTTTTCTTATAAAGGTAGCCATACCCGAGACGATACCGGGTCTTCTGATTGAAGTGATAAGCTCGTCAACTTCAGCCATATCAGCCATTATCGCAAATATACTGGTGAGAGTCGCAGCGTTACCGATTCCGATAAGAGCTGTCAGAATCAGTATCAGAACAATACTTGCTCCTTCATAGGAAAAGGCCAAAAGTCCCAATGTTCCAAGGAGTCTTATGGGTGCTCCAATGAGTATTGTTGTTCTCTTGGAGGTTTTACTCATCACAGGTCCCCAAATCAGCATGCCGACAAGCTGCGAGATCAGAAGAACCGCCATCAGATAGGTAAAGTAACCGTTTCCATATCCGTTTAGAACATCATCCACATAATAAACAGCCATACCGGAAACAAAGTCCATTCCGCACTGTCCAAAGAGATAGAGACCAAGGAAAAGCCTGAAAGATCTGCTCTTTAAGACACTTACAGATTGAGGGAAGCTCTCGGCAAGAGTTGTGTTAATGGGCTCTTTTTTCTTTTCCCAGGTTCCAAAGAAAGTAACAAGTGATGTGCACAGGAAAAGAACGCTGAAAATAAATGCGCATTTCATATATAGTGATTTATTCAGCGTATCTGTAATTATGAATGTAGGTATGAGTCCGCATACCATGGATCCCAGGGTTGACCAGATCATGCGGCAGTTGGAGAATTTTGCGCGCATTGCATAGTCATCCATCATGTCAGGAAGCAGCCCGTAATATGGAACAAAAAGGATGGTAAAGCCCGTTGAAAACAGGCAATACATAAACAGATAAAAGATATAAAGAATAACAGGTGATGTGGTCGGAATGCTCACCCATAGCAGAAGAAACGTAATCGCCGAAGCAAAAGCACCAATAAGAATATAAAATCTTTTAGGTCCGAATTTTGATGTGGTTCTGTCAGTAATATTGCCCATCATGGGATCTGTGATGGCATCCCACACTTTTCCCACAAGCGGGATCGTACCTGCAAGAGCTGCAGGCATACCAAGAGCCTTGGTCATAAACACCGCAAAAAACGTGTTGATGATGACAAAGGCTCCCCCGTTATAAAACTCCGCCATGCCAAACATCATTCTGTGAAGAAAATTATAATTGGGTTTTCTCCCGTAATACTCCATATGCTTCCCCCTAAACCTTTCTCTTTTTTATATTGTATGTAGAGCATTCCTATAGTTGATGTTCTACTAATATATTTTATATCAAAAAAGGCGGGCTGCATATTTGGAATTGATGCTTAGCAGTTACCTCTTACTAATTTGTATTATCCCGGAGCAATATGATTTTTGCTCTAATTTAACCTGCGGAAATTCTTTCCTTATCTCCTCAATAAACTCAAAATATTTCCGTCATCAACAATATTGACTCTATCAGTATCCGCATGGCATATCTTAAGATCTCGCTGTATTTCCTTCTGCGTGTGAGCATAGGTATTCAGGTAGATTGCATCAATACCGGCGGCAGTTGCAACGCCCACATCCGCAAGAACTTCATTGCCGATCATTACCGATTCTTCTTTCTTTAAACCGTGTTTTTCAAAAAGTGCAAGAAGAAACCTTTCATCGGGCTTCTTTACACCCATATCGGATGAAATGAAGATGTCGTCAAAAAAGTTAGTCAGATTTGTATCCTCAAGCTCCTTCTCCGTAAAAAGTCTTTGAGCATTGGAAAGAAGGAATACCTTTCCACCGGATTTTTTTATGGCTGTTAAAGTCTCAGCCACACCTTCATATTGTACAAGCTTGTCCCTGGATCTCTCCCTGAAGGTATTACAAAGAAGACGCATATCGGCATCAGAGCATGGCTTGCCAATAAGCCTTTCCCATACCCATTCGATCTTTATTTCGGGGAACTTGCTTCCGTTTGCTTTAGCGAGCTTTTCTTCTTCATCTCTGCAAATTCTCAGGTAATCTTTTCTGAGTTTTTTGGCATCGTACTGACATGAGAAGTTTATTGCAAGATAATCCGCCATGAATTCCCACAGGTCCGGCTGCTCCTCGTCGGTATGTATGTCTATTAGCGTTCCGTACAGATCAAAAATGTAATTCTTATACTTCATATTCATTACTTTCCTTTTGAACAAGCTTTTCCGATTTTCTTATCACATACAGTAAAAGAGTTAATGATACAGCCATCATTACAGCTTCCGTGGCAGGTTTTTCCTTGCTAAAGGTGTATATTCGTTTATCTTCTTTTTCTTCTTTGTTTTCCATATAAAAATATCCTTCAGTTTTTGCGGGCTGTAAGCTTATCAATGGTGCCCGTAACGACATACACAATAAAAAGAACTGCAAGTGTAAGCATTCCATAGCCCACAAGGTAATACTTTATTCCGAGTTTATCTGCTATAAAAGCAAGCGGAGTCCCCCTAATGGGCCAGTTTACAAAAAAGTAATTACATCCGAATGCCCTATCAAAAAGGAGAATTGGCGGAACCACAATCAAAAGAAAAATTATCTCGTAATGGATATGCCTTAGAGTCGGTTTTATTTTTCCTTCCAGCTTCAGAAGTAACGGATACAGTACAAGAAGCCCATGCCATAAGTAGCTGTAGAGATTCATGAAATTCCAGACAGGGTACAGATCCGCCCAATCAGGGAAAAGAAGCGCACAAACAGAAGCAGGCATAATGAGGATATATGCTATCTCCCCAAATATGCCCTTTATCTTCACTGATGGAACATATTCCCTTATCAGAAAGACAAATATTCCTATGCTGCATATATGGAGTGGAAGGTATCCTATCCCAAAATGTCCTACCCTTACAAGGTAGAGGTCTTTGAAAATCTCCAATATCAGCATTATCGGCGGTATTGCCTTACAGATTCTTACTTTTTTATCTTCACTGAAACGCCTAATAAGAATGGCTACCAAAACCACAAGAGCAAGGACAACAACGATGCTTATCATATGCTCTGTGCTAAACAAACCATAACCTATACCTTCAGGAAGGTCATCCTGCTGTTTCCAAAAATACTCCATCATTTTCATCACGCCATGCTTCCGGCCTGTTTCACACCTTAATGACTATAAATGCTATTATACTGGCTATGAGCAACCCTGCTGCAAGAACAAAAAATACATAGGTTGAATATTTGAATGTCTCCGCGCTGGTTTCAGTAATCATCCCGGTTTCGGGACTGTAATACATACTTGATATATCTTCATCAGGTCTGAAATCAGACTTCTCTCTCTCCTCATATTCCTGACCGTCATAAGTATAATGAACTGTATACTCATATTGGGTACGAGATGATTTCATTGATCTTATAGTGGTTTCCCTTACATCAGTTATATATGCCGGTACTTCTACGAATGTCTCTCCGAGCTTTGAGGCAATAGAGCATCCTATGCCCAAAATACACATCATTAAAGACGCAAAAAGTAAAACGCCTGATATTATCAGTCGTACCAATTTTCTGTTATTCATATTCACTCCTTAAAACTCATACTTGTTTGCTTTTTTATTATGCTTTTCAAAAGCGCTCTTGATGATAAGACCTGTTCCGACAACTATGGGAACAAACACAAGCAGTATGTCTGTAAGTGATGAATATGCAAAATAAAGGTCTGTACCAAGAATAAGCGATACAACCAAAAAGCACAGGGACAGCACCAGGCATCCCCATGTAAACTTATTTTTATTAACAATAACAGCTATCGCTGAAATAATGAGAAGTACCAGAACTATTGCAGATGTGCTTACCCTGCCGATCCTGTAGAAGCCAAATGATGATACGCGTACCATTTTGAACAGCATGAATAAGCCAATAATGACCAGTATCCATCCAACATTTCTTTTTGTCATACGTTTTTCCTCCAAAAATAACAATTCCCCCGAGCTTCAATTATATGATAAAAAACGTTTTAATTGAAGCTATTAATAATCAGATTAAATTGTCCGATATACTATATGGCTAAGGATAGCGTTTTAATGCAAATGGATTGCATTATGACGCTATTTTTGTACTTTTTAGAAAGGAGAAAAAACAAGTGACGTAATAATGGTTTGCCACTCGGCCCTTTGGGGAGTGGCGTGCACCCGAATGACAGAGGTTGCACAGAAAGGGTATATATGGAAGATCTCAACAATATCGGTGGTTACAGAAGCGTCTATATGGCTTTCGGCGCCTTTAAGGTTGGAACAGGTGCTTCCGAGGTGAAAAACACTGTAAACAGTGACTCGGAAGTTCCAAGCTTTCTTACCGCAATGAACCTTGCCACTGAAAAAGCAACTGAAACGGGGGATGTAACAAATACAGGAGATGATGCCAAAGTAATAAAGGCAAGCGAGTCAAGCCCTTACGGTCAAGGCGCATTCCTGTCATATACGAGAATAATAACTGCCAAGATGCCTTCTGACATAACAGGTGCTACGGAAAAAAGCACCGGTTCGTCAGCATTTGACGTTAGTAGCGGACAGCAGGAGCTGAAGATAACAATAAATGTGTCGGGTGGTTCCAGAATCTATACTGCATCCGGAATAGATAAGGATGGTAATTCATTCTCAAAAGAGATAGATCCCTACAGCGTTGATCCCACAAATACAGATTACGCAGGTTTTGCCACACTCTGCGCCTATATCAGAGATACGGAAGGACTTGCAGACAATGCCATGAAAGCAGTAAAGAATGCAATGCCGGAGGACATTACCGAGAATGGTAATTACCTTTACAAGGTCGGATTTGCTGCAGAAACAGATGGAAATCTTTCCGGTGCAAAGAAGCTGTTTGAGCAAATGGAGACGTTCTTTGAAAAGCTGATGAATATCGGCAGGGAAGATACTACTTCCGAAAAAACCGGCGTAACGTCCGTTTCCACCAAAAGCTATAACAATATTGTAGATGAGCTTAACTCCATGATTCAGCAAATGATCCAGCAGATGCTGAATGAAATTATGGGAAACCGTGACGATGAAAAAGATGTGGCTGACTCGAAAGAAGATGCACCTACTGCTGAGGATGCACTTGATTTAGAAAATGCTAAAACCATATAAACTAAAAGATTCCCCTCATCCGGCACTTCGTGCCACCTTCCCCCCAAGGGGAAGGCTTTGACGGGGAAGTTTTACTTTCCACCTAGTGCATGTAGAGTAAGTTCCACCACTTCTTCAAGGTTGTGATCCTTTTCCTCAATCGTGATGTCCGCATACTTTTCATAAAGCGCGCTTCTCTCGTTATAGAGGGATAATAGAGTCTGCCCTTCTCTCATGACTACTCCGCGCTGTTTCGCATCCTGCAGGCGGTTTGTCAACTCTTCCATATCCACCTTGAGATATACTACCTTCCCTATATTCTTGTAGTGTTCCATTGCCTCCTTGCCGTAAACTACGCTTCCACCGGTAGCAATGACACTTTTTTCTTCCTCTATCTCGGAATTTGTCCTGTTTTCAATCTCAATGAATTTCTCAATTCCCTGCTCTTCGATGATTTCGGACAGCCTTTTTCCTTCCCGCTTCTGGATTACCAGATCGGCGTCCACAAAGTTGTATCCGAGAATCTTCGCAAGAACAACTCCCATCGTGCTCTTACCCGAAGCCGGCATACCAATCAATATAATATTGTCTTTCTTCATTTCCTGTTTATCCAATCTCTAAAATTACAATTTAATTTCGGCTACAGTCTGCCTGGACCATGCAACTGCGCCGCACCTTGTACAACCATAACGCCTGTAATTTCTTGTGAATTTCGAATCGCGTTTTCTGTATATTTTGGCGCCGCAGCCTCTGCAGGTAAAAACATATTTTATCGCCAGCGGAGTGCTCTTGTAATCCTCTACTCCCTTCTCACTGCCCCTGGTTATGCGTTTTATGTTATAGCCGTAGATTCTATTCATAATATCCGCATTTTTCTTCCAGCGCCCTGTATGATTCATACTATCCTTGCAGGTATGCAGTATCTCATGGATCATGGTCTCCAACACGGCTTTTTCGGAAATTCGGTCATCCGTCAGAAGCGCTGATGATATCTGTATTGCGTACGTACCATCAATATTCTTTTTACACTGTCCCCATCTTGTTTTTGCTCTTTTGTTAATCTCCCAGGATACAATATTGCCTATTTGTATCCCCGCGCTTTTTACATCGCTGAGACTCTTTTCTTTTAATGCTTCAAAATCCTTCATGTAGTTCTGTTATCTCCGTTAGTCAGCCTCTCTGAAAATAATCTCGCCGTTGTCCTTCATCTCATCGATAATAGCAAGAGAAGTGACGTCGTATCCCATCTGCCTTAAGTCCGCGCCTCCCTGCTGGAAGCCCTTTTCTATGCAAATTCCTATGCCTTCCACCTTTGCTCCTGCCTGGTCACAGATTTCTACCAGTCCTTTCATGGCATTCCCGATAGCTATGAAATCATCGATTAAGAGAACATGGTCATCCGAATTTAAATATTCTCTCGAAACTGTTGCATCATATTCTTTTCCATATGTGAAGGAACTCACCCTTGATACATATACATCATCACCAATATTAAGACTCTTGGATTTCTTGGCAAAAACAACCGGAACTCCAAAGTACTTCGCTACTGCGCAGGCTATCGGTATCCCTGATGCTTCGATGGTAAGAATTCTGGTGATCTTCCTGTCCTTATACTTCTCATAAAAAGCTTCTCCTATCACTTCCAGAAGCCCTACATCAATCTGATGGTTCAAAAAGCTGTCCACTTTAAGAATGTTTCCGGGATATACCTTGCCACACTCAAGAATCTTTTCCTCAAGAATCTTCATGATTGTTCCTCCTCATAAAAAACTACTATATCCGTTCCTGCTTTTAAACACCAAAGCTGTATATTTATTATATAATAATTTGCTTTGGTAGATTTCTAAATTATTAGTGAAATAAAAAAGCTGCCCGAAGACAGCTTTTTGTATATATACTCATTTTTTGTCTTCGTCATATATCCCGTTAACCATGTTCCAGAATTCCTCTGCGACCTTGGAAAGATTACGCTTTGAGCTTTTTACCAGTACATAGCCTGCGGTGACATCCGGCTTGGCGATGCGCTTAATAACTACGCCTTTACTGATATATTTGGCGGCAGATGCGGGATAAATTGCGATTCCAAGTCCGCCTGCAGTCAGTTCGTAGGCGTTCAGCATGTGCGCTATGCGGCAGATTATCTTTGGTTCACAGTTTAAGGGTGCAAACCAGTTCTCTATCTCTTTTCTTCTGGATCTTCTGGAGGGAATAATAAGCTCATAGGGTGCAAGCTTGGCGATTTCTATGGAATCGCCTTTTTCTGTGGCAAGCGGGTGATTTTCCGGTATCATTGCAACCCAGGGCTCCGTGTAAACAAGCCGCCCGTCCAGACCCTCTTCATCGTAGGGTAGCGTTATAACTCCTATCTCGTTTAGTCCTGCATGAACTCTCTTCACAACATCGTCGGAATTTCCGTTCCACACCTCGTATTCAACAAGCGGATATTTCTTCTTAAAATCGCAGATCCAGCTTGCGAACAGTTCAGGTGCATGTCCTTCAACCGTAGCAAGGTACAGCCTGCCTGTAAGGCCTTCTCTCATCTCTCTGATATCCTCAAGAGACTGATCGGAGAGCTGCTTAATTCTCCTTGCGTACTGCATAAAACGCTCTCCCGACTCCGTAAGCTCAAGTCCTCTTGCTTTTCTTACGAACAGCTGCGTATCAAGCTCTTCCTCCAAATCCCTTATCTGACGGCTTAGCGGAGGCTGTGCAATGCATAGCTTCTCTGCGGCCTTTGTAAAGCTGCCTTCTTCTGCTATTGTAAGGAAATATCTGATATGTCGAAGCTCCATATTGCTCTCCTTTCATATATACCTTTTAGGTATATCTTACCCTCTTATATATGTATTATACAACAGCTATGCAAGGTGTTATGCTGTAATCAGATAAAGGAAATACGAAATAACGCCGACGGAAAACGGCATGAGATGAAACATATAGTACATATCTTGTTTAAGAAAGGGGGACAGGGTTATGAGACATCTTTTGAAAATGATTGAGGAAGCACTTGAAGAATACTATAAGACTTTTGCATAAAGTTTAAAATCCGCGGCCTCGCCGCGGATTTTTTATTTTATACGATATTGGTATCAGCATGTCAGATCTTAGTCGTCCACTTTGTACAATCTATTACTTCCGTAGCAAGATCCTCGTAAAATTCAGGCTCATGACAGACCATAAGCACGGTTCCCTTGTACTCTTTAAGCGCTCTGTGAAGCTCTTCCTTAGCATCTACATCAAGGTGGTTCGTGGGCTCGTCGAGTACAAGAATATTGGATTCCCTGTTCATAAGCTTACACAGGCGAACCTTTGCCTGCTCACCACCGGAGAGTACTTTACATTTGCTCTCTATATGTTTGGTGGTAAGACCGCATTTCGCCAGTGCCGACCTCACTTCATACTGAGAAAATGACGGGAATTCATTCCATATCTCTTCGAGACAGGTAGTCTCGATGTCAGGCGACATTTCCTGTTCAAAGTACCCGATTTCAACGTTCTCACCCCTGGTAACCTTGCCTAAAATAGCTGGTGTTATTCCCAGAATGCTCTTTAACAGTGTGGTTTTACCGATTCCGTTCGCACCGGTAAGTACCAGAAATGAATTTCTCTCAATTGCCAGATTGAGCGGTTTTGAAAGCGGCTCATCATAGCCTATTATGAGATCCTTGAGCTCAAACAGGTATTTCCCCGGTGTCCTAGCTGTCTTGAAATAGAACTCCGGCTTGGGCTTTTCCTGGATCTTCTCTATAAGCTCCATATTATCGAGCTTTTTCTGCCTTGCCATCGCCATGTTTCTTGTGGCAACTCTTGCCTTATTCCTGGCGACAAAGTCCTTTAAATCCGCAATCTCCTGCTGCTGTCTGTTATATGCAGCCTCTCTTTGTGCCTTCTTTACCTCATAGACTTCCATAAACTTATCGTAATCACCCACATACCTATCGAGACTGTGAGTCTGTCCGTCCATGTGATAAATGATATTCACAACATTGTTTATAAATGGAATATCATGCGATATTAAAATAAAGGCGTTTTCATATTCCTGGAGATATCTGGTCAGCCATACGATATGCTCCGCGTCCAGATAGTTTGTGGGCTCGTCCAGAAGAAGAATATCCGGCTTCTCCAATAATAGCTTTGCGAGAAGGATCTTGGTTCTCTGGCCTCCGGAGAGCTCCGTTACATCGCGCTCAAGGCCGAGTTCCAGGAATCCCAGCGCTCTTGATACCTCTTCGATCTTGGAATCTATCAGATAAAAATCGTGATTTGTCAGAAGGTCCTGGATAGTTCCCAGCTCTTCCATATACTCCTCAAGCTGCTTTTCATCAGCCTCACCCATCGCATCACATATTTCATTCATGCGTTTTTCCATATCAAAAAGAGGCTCGTAGGCTGAAGCGAGGACATCTCTTATCGTCATACCCTCTCTGAGGACTGCATGCTGATCAAGATAACCGACCTTAACGTTCTTAGCCCATTCGATATTGCCGGAATCAGGCATTAATTTACCGGTGATTATGTTCATAAAGGTGGATTTGCCCTCACCGTTTGCACCAACAAGTCCTATATGCTCCCCTTTGAGGAGTCTGAATGACACATCATCAAAAATGGCTCTGTCTCCAAAACCATGTGTCAGATGTTCAACATTTAAAATACTCATTTAGCTGCTCCTTTCTATCAATACAGTATATTGCATGGCGGCAGTCATTTGAAGAGCGAATTAAAACCTTGCATTACAGCCGAAAATCCGCTATATTATCAATATCAAAGACAAGGGCGTCTGCTATTTCGATTAGCCGATGCCCCATTTTTTTAGATAAATTCCAATCGTACACGGAAGGAGTGAGAGGTTATGAAAAAGAAATTGTTCGGTATTGTAATGGCATGTATGATGGCTACTGTAGCCGGCTGTGGCGGCGCTTCAGGCGAGTCAGCACAGCCTGCATCAACCACTGATGAGGCAGCTGCAGAGGCTCCCGCAGGCGATGCTTCGGGCAAAGTTTGGAAAATCGCTACAGATACATCCTTCAAGCCATTTGAGTACACCGATGACAGCGGTAATTTTGTCGGAATTGATATGGATATTCTCGCAGCTATCGCTGAGGATCAGGGCTTTAAATATGAGATGCAGATTCTTGGTTGGGACGCTTCAATCGCTGCTTGCCAGGCAGGTCAGGCAGACGGTATGATCGCCGGCGCATCCATCACAGATGAGAGAAAAGAGTCCGGCTGGATCTTCTCAGACGGCTACTATGATGCAAACCAGAGCATGGCTGTAGAAGCATCTTCAGACATCACAGGCTTTGACGGACTTAGCGGCAAGTCTGTTGCTGTTAAGACAGGTACCATGAGTGCTTCCTATGCTGAGAGTCTTGCTGATCAGTACGGCTTCACCGTTACATATTTTGAGGATTCACCGACCATGTATCAGGCCGTTGTAGGCGGACAGGTTGCTGCAACCTTTGATGACACACCGATCATGGCTGCCAACATCAAGGATTCCGGACTCTCCATGAAAATCGTAGACGGAACAGGTAATGATCCTGCTCAGTACGGCTTTGCTATCTTCAACGCAGACAATCAGGAGCTTGTAGACCTGTTCAACAAGGGACTTGCAAACATCAAGGCAAACGGAAAATACGACGAGATCGTTGCTAAATATCTTGGTGAATAAAACTAATTATTATTGCCTGCAAAAAGCCTCATTATGGGGCTTTTGCAGGCTATTGTGTATTTTTATGAGGAACAAATAAATGGTTAAGATTATTACAGTATATGGCGGTATGCTGCTGGTGGCTCTCGGAAGAACACTTCTTCTTGCCCTTCTGGGCCTGTTTTTTGCATGCATCATCGGTATGATCTTCGGAATAATGGGTGTCATTAAAAACAGAGCCTGTAACATCATTTCCCAGATATTCGTAGACGTCATAAGAGGCGTTCCTATGATTGTTCTGGCGTTTTTTGTTTATTTCGGAGTTCCGTACTTTTTCAATACAATCATCGGAGGCTTTTCAATAAGCCTGACTGCACTTCAGGCAGGAACAATCTGTCTTGCACTGAACTGCGGCGCATATATGGCTGAAATTGTCCGCGCGGGTATTCAGTCAGTTGATATCGGTCAGATGGAAGCAGCTAGATCACTCGGTCTCACCTACGGAATGGCTATGAGAAAAGTCGTTCTTCCTCAGGCTATTCGGACCATGATTCCCACTTTCATCAACCAGTTCATAATTACACTTAAGGATACCTCGATTTTGTCGGTAATCGGCTTCCCGGAGCTCGTCAACACCGCTAAAAATGTACAGGCGAACACCTTCATGTCCTTCCAGACATGGGCTATCGTCGGAATCATGTACCTTATCGTTATAACTATCCTTTCACGAAGCGCAAAGGTGGTTGAAAGGAGGCTCAGCGTTGGCAGATAAAAACGAAATCAAGATAAAAGTTCAAAACTTAAAGAAATGCTACGGAAGTCTGGAAGTACTTTCAGACATTTCCGCAGAAATACATAAGGGAGAAGTGGTCTGTGTAATAGGCCCCTCCGGTTCCGGAAAATCGACCTTTCTTCGCTGTCTCAACAAGCTTGAGAAGGTTACATCGGGAACAGTTGTTATTGATGGAAAAGATATCACTCAAAAGCAGATAAACATCAATCATGTCCGCGAAAACATCGGAATGGTTTTCCAGCATTTCAACCTTTTCAACAATCTGAACATATTGGACAACCTGACTCTGGCTCCCGTTCAGCTCAAAAAGTGCAGCAAGGATGAAGCCGTAAAGAGGGCCAAGAAAATGCTTGAGAAGGTCGGTCTTGCTGACAAGGAATCCAGCTTCCCCAGCCAGCTTTCAGGCGGTCAGAAGCAGCGCGTAGCTATCGCAAGAGCTCTTTGCATGGAACCTGACATCATGCTTTTCGACGAACCCACCTCTGCTCTCGATCCCGAAATGGTAGGCGAGGTTTTGCAGGTTATGAAAGACCTTGCGGCAGACGGAATGACCATGGTTATCGTAACGCATGAAATGGGCTTTGCGCGTGAGGTGGCCGACAGGGTTATCTTCATGGATGCGGGCTATATCGTTGAGGAAGGAACTCCTCAGGAAGTTCTCCTTAATCCCAAAGAAGAAAGAACCATAGATTTCTTAAATAAAGTCTTATAAATAACGGTGGAATTTATGAAGAATATAATAACTATAAGCAGACAGTTTGGTGCCGGCGGAAGCACCATCGGCCAGGCTGTCGCTGACAGACTTGGATTCTATTATTGTGACAAGGATATGATATTAAAAGCTGCTATCGAAAGCGGTAACCTCTCTCCGGAGGAAGTCCGCTACTACGACGAACGTGTTCCTACAGAGTTCGGCTTTGGCCAGAGTCTTTTTGATTTCTATAACAAGCCCCTGGATGAGCGCCTTTTCAATGCACAAAAAGAAGCGATAAAAAAAGTCGCTGAAAAGGGTAACTGCGTAATTGTCGGAAGAAACGCCAATATCATTCTTAAAGAGTACGATCACACTCTCCACGTATTCATCGCTGCCTCAGAGCATTTCCGCCTGCAGCGCATGCGCGGAAAAATGCCCGGTGTCTCTGATGAGAAAATTCTCGAGCATATGCATTCAGTTGACAGGACCAGGAAGAAATATTGTAAGCACTACACCGATACCACTTTCGGAAGCGCCGAATTCTATGATCTGGCGGTAAAGAGTTCAACGTTAGGCATTGACGGCTGTGTTGATCTTATATGCAAGGCAGCGCAGGATACCTGATATAATAACATCCAAAACCATTAAAAAGGCCCCGGAGCATGATTAGCTCCGAGGCTTTAACTATATCTGCCAAACCAAAATTATTTCTTTGATTTCTTACCCTTAGGCTGCTTTGCCTTCGCATAGATGGTTGTGCTGGTTACTCCATAGTATTTGTCTTCAATATCGTAGTAGACTACCATAATATTTGTAGGCGCATAGTCTGAGTAATATACTTCGTCAATAGTCGTAGTCTTATTTCCTAGTTTAGCATCCTTGTCAACTTCTGTTGTAGTCCACTTTCCTGAATCAGATCCATATTGTCCAAGCTTTATGGTTTTTCCGGACTTAACCGTCTTGTATTTCATACCACGATTGTACTCGTAATTACCATAAACCTTATCCAATACATCTCCGTCTCCGTTATAATCATGGGGTGTAGCATTAGTCTTACCTTTTGCAGACGAAGATCCATACTCATTATCAACATCATAGTATGTATTGGAATACTTATCATAATCCACGCCTTTTATAGACTTCGGCTTTTCATACGTTCCAACGAGAATTTTTACAATCTTATAGCCCTTATTGGCCTTAACTACAAGCCTGCCTTTTTTCTTTGTTGAAAGATTATAATCATAGGAATTTACTTTTCTGCCATAGTTTATATAGTTTTTGTCCCCATAATGTTTCTGAATCAGGGATTTTCCACCAAAAGAGAAGGTCTTAAAGACATCTCCATCACTTCTTACTGTGATCTTAACAGCAATCTTTCCTGTCTGTTTACCGTATTTATTGTAAACAGCAAAGGAAACCTTTGATGTGCCGCATCTCTTAGGGGTAAGCTTTATGTAGACTGCCGCAGCTGAACCGTTTGAATTCTTATATTCTGCTGATTCTTGGTCGTATCCGGTTCCTTTAGCATTCTTCGGAATTATTATCTTTTGTCCTGTTGAAGTACGGTAATAATAATTTCCATTCTTATCCTTTTCAATATCAGCATTTTCATCAGTCTTTGCAACACCGCCCTTACTACGGTCAATTGTTGCTGTGAGGACACTGTTTTTGGATGATTTAAGCTTCTTTATGGCAACATCGCCATTTCTGAGTCCGACACCCAAAAGAGTCGGTCCATCAGAATTTATATAAATTCGCTTAGTTAATGTCTCCTCCTCAGCATATGTAGCCTTCGGATCTGCATCTGATCCGGTTGCTCCCGAAATCTCGTTTTTAACTGTTGTCCTTACCAAATAATATGTTTTGTTTCCCTTGACTGTAGTGGTCACTCTCTTAACAGTGCTATCGCCGGAATATTTCGCAGCCTCCGCCTGAAATGCCTTATAATCCGTAGTCTGGTATATTATCGTATTATCTTCGGTAATAAGCTTGCTGGAATAAGTAACATTTGTTTTTTCCCTCTCTAACTCAATATACTTGACAGGGTAGTTTGCGGCATTAACAGAAGCCGGCGTAGCGAACGCTACGGACAGCGCAAGCGCAAGTGCGGTTGCACCGATTTTTGAAAACTTTCTCATACACTTTCCTCCATTTTATAAATGTTTTTGTCCCCTCGTACAGTGTTCCATTATATCAAAGCGTGATAAAATAACAATATGTTCATAAACAGAAAAACCCATTATTTATCGGATTCATTATTCTGCGCGTCAGGGATTCATCTCCTGGCGAACTTAATACTGTTTATTGCAAGACAGCTCATCAGATCGAAAAACGCATCCCGTCCGGACATGCTGAATTCCCGCATTCTGATGAGCCAGTTCATCGTGTCATCACTCGCGGTTCTCGTGATGGCAATCGTTTTTGTGTCAAAATGGCGTGCGCTAAAAAAATCCCTCTCTGTCGTGGAGGAATCCGACAAACTCAAAATGGCGGTCCTTCAGCAGGAGGTAATGGGCTCAAGCGTTCCGACTCTCTCCGGTGATGCAATAATCCAGCTCCTTGAGCTCTGGGGCGTGATACTGGTCGGCGTACGCCTTGTTTATGATATTTCTTCAATTGTATACAGGAAATTCATTTTGAATCTTACAGAACTTGCCGATTACACGAAAGAACTTCGTGAGCAATATGTCATGATTTACAACAGCTCTCACGGCTTTAAATATATAAGCCTTCTTGTGGCGCTCCTTCTAGGTCTTTTCATGACGGGAATATGTCTTAAGGACAGACTATTAAAAGCAATGGCCCTTTTACTTATAAGTTTTTTCCTGATATCCTTCGTTTTGCTCGGAATGCAGACAGTAACTGTAGGCGACTATAGAATAGGTATTGTATGGTCCTCACTTATCTTCCACTTCACTGAGACCTTCGGGCTACTGGGTTTAGGTATATACCTTCGCCGAAGATATGTCGGAGTATGACCACCATACAACCACCCATACAATATTGTATGACTCATCTATAGCATTCTGTCAGAAGCCAGAAGAATACTGTTTCCTCTGTTTTCACACATTGTAAGGCTCGTATATTTGAATATCCCCTGCAGGAACTTCTGCGTAATATAAGTCTGCATCTTCACAGTTCCACCTGCATCGTTGATAACATTCATAGCGATAATTCCATCAGGCTTCATGATCATCTTTGTCATTTTCAGCATATTCTCGGTAACAAGCCCTCTTGCTATCCTGTCTCCTACATAGGCATCGTACAGGATAAAATCATAGAGAATTTTCTTGTTATCACTTACTCTAAGGTTATATTCCGCAATCTGTGATATGTAGCTTTCGCCTGCCATGCATTTTATTTCAAGCCTGTCGCTTTCTTTTATTCCAAAGAATCTGTCTGCTACATCTATACAGCGATTATCCATCTCCACCGCGGTCATGGAATTCTTTTTATCAATTCCAAGAAAAACCTCTGCAAAAACCAGCCCTCCACCGCCTATCATGAGTGCCTTATGTAACCCGCTGTATTTTCTGCAGATATCCTTCAGCATCACCATATATTTAAAAAGCGGGTATTTTCGCTTATGCTTCTCCAGATACACGCCCGATTCTCTGGTTTTATCCGAATAAAAAATCCTGACAGCTTCCCCGTCCTCAATCCTGTCGACCACAGAAAGCTTCCGATCCTCACTCACATATACAGTTTTCGGAAAAATAAGTAATCTCAGAATCTCTAATGTAGTCATAACCGGCTACCTCAAGCTTTGAACAAACAATCCGCACAGCGGAATTGTAAACACCGACAAAAGCGTCGTCAGCGCAACGCCCATAGATGCTGTTTCTTTGTCCCCGTCATAGGCCTCAGCCAGCATAGCTGTCATACTTCCTACCGGAGTTGCAACCATAACGAAGCATACACCGAGCAGAATCTTGTCCGTGATGAAGAAATGCAGCCAGAAAATGGTAACAACAGGTATTATGATCAGCTTAATGAGTGCAAATACCAGGAGCCTCTTTTTGGAAAACAGCTCCTTAAGCTTCATTCCCGCAAGAGAATAACCTATTACCATCATACTCATGGGCACCGTAAGGCCGCTCAGAGAATCTATGACACTCTCAATGGAAGCTGGAACCCTCACCCTGAATAAAAAGAGTGCAACGGACACAAAAACTGCTATGACGCCTACATTAAAAATCTTTTTCCACTGGATATTCAGCCCTTCTCCGTCTTTGCTATCACCCTGCATAACACTTATGCCATAGGTGTAGATCAGAAGATTAAAGGGAAACTGGAAAAACGCAGCATATAAAAGTCCCGTCTCGCCATACATCGCAAGAATTATAGGGAAGCCCATGAAGCCTATGTTTGAGAATATTGTCATAACTCTGTAGGTCCCCACATGCTTAGCATCCACTCGAAGGAGCTTTGGCAGGAAAACCGCGATAATTATAAGCTCTGCATAGATAACAACCGTTACTATTGCACAGGTTATCAGCATGTCAGGTCCGATATATGTCTCCTGGTTTATTCCCGCAGACAGAATAAATGCCGGACTTGCAATATTTACTACGATGGCGGACATTCCTTTACTGACCGCATCGTTCATCATCTTAGTTTTTCTGCAGATAATTCCTACGCCCATTAAAACGAACAGAATTATCATCTGCTTAAGCATTATCATTTTAAAACTCCTTCGGGTATAACAAGAATCTTTATCATTATAAACATTTATTCACAAAAAGAAATACCCCAAAAGACTCGGCTTTTGAGGTATTTCTGCGTTACCTTATTCAGTTTTTACTTAATTTCGTCTGTAGAACCATCCTTCTTCACTACGATGAGTTTGCATCCAAGTCCGAAAGCTGCAACAGATCCGGCAATCAGTGCCCAGGGGGCAGTTGCAAGACCAACGATGCCGCCGATAATTCCGACATTTACGGGAACACTGAGAATAACCTCATCATCCTTTTTGATCTGGATACGATCTACATTGCCCTCTCCAACTTTTTTCTTAAGCTGATCAATGAGGCACTTAACGTCATCGCCGATGTCATTTGCGGAAGGCTGAATAAGCTTTACAGCCTCATCAATGTTGCCGTCTGTTTTCTCAAGGGCTTCCTTTGCTGTTTTGTACTCCACGCCTGTAAGTTCCATTACTTTTTCAATAGCTTCAAGTGTTATATTCATGATATCTCCTCCTTTTTGGCTTTAATCATGTTTTTGTTTTGTTCATGGTCTTATTCTAATACGTGTTGTGCTTCTGTTATATATCATATAGAGCAAAACATCCTGCCCTATCTTTCATCTTTTGTGGATTAGTCGATATGCAACTAATATTTTCATATTTTTTGGTGTATGGTATTATTATAACAGATTTATATGAGGGGTACCGCCATGAAAGAAATAACTCTTGAAGCGAAAGTGGAAAAGTTGAACGATCTTCTTGCCATTGTTGACGAAGAGCTTGAAAACGCAGGCTGCACCATGAAGGTTCAGATGCAGATTGATGTTGCGGTTGAAGAGATTTTTGTCAATATAGCAAGCTATGCCTATAGTGATGGCAGCGGTGATGCGACCATTTTAATTGATGTTGATCAAAATGCCTCCAAAGCCACTATAACTTTCATTGATTCCGGTTTTGCCTATAATCCTCTTGAAAGAGAAGATCCGGACACCACTCTTTCCGCTGAGGAACGGAAAATTGGCGGTCTTGGAATCTTCATAGTAAAGAAGAGTATGGATGAAGTCTCATACAAGCGTGAGGACGATAAAAATATCTTCACGATTGCCACTTCATGGAAAAAGTAATGAATCGACCTTCGGAATGAGTTCCTTTATGTGCTCCTTGGTATGCTCTATTCTTACCTGACCGAGGTCCGAATTCTTGTAATCCGATATCTCCAGAATATAGAGGAAGCGTATTGCCGCAGCCAGCTTGATCTTGTCACAGATAGATTCCTTTTCTGCTGCTGACTTTTCGGAAAAATAGTTATCTATTATTCCGTTCCAGATTCTGTCTCCCATTTCATCCGGTATTCCCAAGAACATCATGCAATTTCCGGGTTCATCCTCCACGAATGACTTATAGGAAACATAAAGACCCGCAAGGTCGAAAATCGGCTGTCCCACGGCAAGGGTGTCCATATCTATCAGCATGGGCTCCCCGTCCACCATCATCACATTTTTCATCTGAAAATCGCCGTGTATAACGTGATTATCATCCGGGAGCTTCTGCAAATATCCTTTTAATATCTCGTACTCATCGTCAGATAAATATTTCCGCACCACGTCCAACGCTTGTAAGAAATTATCCCTGGCATAATGCAGTTCGCCGGGGGGCATTTCTGTCTCATGAACCTGCTTAATAAAATCCACATAGGTCTTAATGATATTATCAGCATCCTCAGGATTATCCTTTATTAGATCATTAAAGGTATTTGCCTTTAGCATCTCAAATACAGATCCGTAGCTGTCCCCGATTCTCACAATATCATACGATATTGCTGTGGGAATTCCGTTGAGAAAGGCCTGTTTTGCCTTTTTCTGCTCATTCTCTATCATGGATAAGCTATCCGGCGAGCTATAAGCTTTGACAATGGTATCATCGTCTATCCTGTACACAGTCCCATAAAAGCCGCGCCCGATGACTTCACAGCCATCCACGGAAATCCTGCGATACGCCTTTTTAATATCTAGAATTTCGGTAAAACCGGTCACCTCAAATATCTCGTAAACTGAAGGGCTAAGTTCGGTAAGTTTCATTGAAATTCCGCTCTTTTGGAGCTTCATGAAGGATCGCAGTCCGGCGCTGGAAATATATTCAACCGCCTCCATGTTGATTTCAAATTCTGCGCCTTCATTTTCCGCGGTAATCTCCGCAAGTTCCTTGAAAACCCCGTCAGCTGTATTGGAATCTATCCTGCCCTCAGGATAAACTGTCACTTTTCCGTTTTTAC
Source organism: Butyrivibrio sp. WCD2001 (assembly GCF_000424485.1). Lineage (NCBI taxonomy): Bacteria > Bacillati > Bacillota > Clostridia > Lachnospirales > Lachnospiraceae > Butyrivibrio > Butyrivibrio sp. WCD2001. Next base: position 28,705 of record NZ_AUJZ01000006.1, read on the forward strand.
TATCAGTCCTCATATGGTATACCCCTCATAAAAAACTACAGTAGTACTATTATTATACCATTATTCGGGTGTTACTGTGCAAGCCATCCATAGCACGTGATATCAATACTGTAGATGACGCCATCCTCACCTAAATCTATCTCATATCTGTTGCCTGACTGGCTTCTGTCGTCACCGGTCTGATCAAAAGGAATAGTATAAATTGCGATATCCCTGGTATAGTCGTAATTTGTAATATTATTTTTGTTCAAAAAGGTCTTAACCTCATTTTCGGTCATATCAGGATTGAGGCCGCCTGGAAACTCTATATCAACCGGATAATAGTCTGATTGATATACAGTCAGACTGGTCACAATAGTGTTCTTAAGGATGCATGCTTTATCGGAGCTGTTATAAGCCACAATGTAAATACGGCTGTCACCTTTATACATATCAATAACGCCGCCCTGTCCGGCTCCGATTGAATATGATTCGTCATAGTCGTACTTCCAGCCATTGTCCACAAGAACCTGGAGCGGTACTGGAAGGTTGTAAACTACGCCATTTAGCTTGAAATTACCGGATAACGGATCACATCCAAGTGATGAAGGCGCAACGTAATAGCTAAGATAGTCGGGAGCATCCGTGCTTACCTCTGTCTGCTCCAGATCAGTTGGTTCAAGCTCATTACGCACCGAGATTATCTCAACAATGTCATCATCGCCCATCATAATTGTTGTGTATTTATATGAGGACTCATCCTCATCGGCATTTTCCCCATAGTAGTAATATGCGTTATCATTCTCTCTGTCCGGCACTCCAAGAGCCTTTATAACGTCCCCTTTGGTGCTTATGCCGACAGATATATCTTTTCCATGAGCTGTTACGGGTACGCCCATGGTCTGTACCGTAGGTGTGTTGAAATCAATTTCAGTAATATAACAGTCTCTGGCTTCCTTAGCATCAAGGCTGAAGTTCCTGATACTGGTCATTACATGTGCTTCATCCCCGGGATAGTAGAGCCACATGCACTCAAGTCCGCCTGCCGGAATAGTTGTTGATGCATCCTGCTCACTGCTAAAGGACCAGCCGTCCTCCAGAAAGTCGCTAACTTTCTCAGGGAGCTGATAAGTAATTCTTCCAACCGTAAATGCAGAAATATCATAAGGATCACAGGATTTTCTGTCTCCTGAGGGTGTATTTGCCTGAAGCGTATTTTCTTCGGTTACTGCCGGTTCACTCGTAGCCTCCTCTGTGGGCTCCACTGCCGGCTCCTCTGCAGCCTCTTCCACTGCCGGCTCCTCTGCAGCCTCCTCTATAGGTTCCTCGTCTACAGGTTCCTCTGCAGGCTCTTCCACAAAAGGTTCATCTACCACAGGTTCATCCGGTTCTGCGGGCTCTTCCACCGTATTTTGTCCGATAAGCTCTGCATCCTGGTTCGGAAGCTTCTCACTAAAATACTTTGCTGCGCTAAATGCCCCGAAAACTATAAGAACAAGAAACAGCACAGCTCCTATTCCAAGTACTACAAGGGCAAGTTTTTTGTTCCTGGCTGATTGTTCCCTCTCAATAGCTACCGGATCATAAGCATATGTCGTCTGCTGTGTGACAGGCTGTTGATTAATCGGTTTACCTGTCATGGGATCAAACTTATAACCGCTTGAATTTCCCGAATTAATGGGCTGACCCGTCATCGGGTCAAATCTTTGTTCACTCATTTTTATTTCCTCCCAAACTTTTTTCCCTCTCATAAAATTTTCATAAAATTAATGAGCATAGCGAGTCTATCTTACCACAAACATGGTAAAATAGTAACGTTCTCGGAAATCTGCGCACAAAAACAGCCGAGGTATTACTATGCAAAAAATTATGGTTGTAGATGACGAAGAAATATACCGTTACATTACAAAAACCATGCTTGAGAATGATTATGACGTAGTCTGCGCTTCTTCAGGTGAAGAGGCTCTTTCTGTTTTTGATAAAGAAAATCCCCAACTTGTAATTACAGATCTTCTTATGCCGCACATGTCCGGTTTCGAGCTTCAAAAGAAATTCAAGGATAAATACGGCTCAGGCGTACCCATGATTTTCATGACCTCGGATGAACGCGAGGAACAGGAGACAATGGGTTTCAGGGTCGGCGCTGCCGATTATATCCATAAGCCTTGCAGCAAGGACATTCTTCTTAGCCGCGTCGGGCGTGTTTTTGACAATATTCAGCATATGAAAAACCTCGAAGCTGAGGCCAGAACGGATCTGCTTACCGGATTATATAACAAGAGTTATGCTGAATCAGAGATCACAGAGTGCTGTAAGCACAGGTCCGGAGTCCTCATGGTTATCGACCTTGATTCCTTCAAACTGGTTAATGATCTCGTAGGGCACGATGCGGGCGATGAAGTTCTTGTGAGCTTTGCCGGAATTTTAAAAACCGTCATCAGGAATAAAGATGTCGTGGGCAGAATCGGCGGTGATGAGTTCATCATTTTCTGCAACAACATCAAGGATAAATTCATAATAGATGCCAAAACCAAGCAGCTTAACCGCATGCTGAAGGCCGAAGCCGAAAGAATTCTGGGAAATGAGGTGGATATTCCGCTCGGAGTCTCCGTAGGAGCCGTATTTGTACCTGCAGAGGGCACAGAGTACGGAGAACTTTTCAAAAAAGCCGATAAAGCACTCTACCAGGTTAAGCAGAACGGTAAACACAGCTTTTGCCTTTTCCAGTCAGATGATGCAAAGCCACTTCCTGACATCAACACCAACATCAAGAACAGTTTCGCAGTTCTTGATGAACGAGGCGAACCCAGTGGCTCATATGAAGTATCAAACGAGGCCTTTACAACTGTTTACCGCTATTTAAAGCGTTCAATTTTTAATTATAATTCTCTGGTTCAGTTTGGAATAATTACACTGAATTTTGCTGAAGGTATTGAAAGTGACCGGACTGAGGAAATAATGGATGCATTTGCCGGTGTTCTGAGATCATCCATGAGATTCAGCGATGTATTCACAAGAAAGGGTAAAAATCAGTTCTGGCTTCTGATTCCGGAGTCAAATCGCGAAGACTCGGTAAAAGTGGTGCTTGAACGTATCCTTAATAAATGGGCCGGAAATACCGAATCCCAAAACGTATCCGTAACATATGATATCGAAACAATAAAATGCCCTTAAGCTTGGTTATTTAAGGGTATTTTTCTATGTTTGAAAAGACCTGATTAAAATCTCCTCCAGCAATCACATAATTGCCTTTTTCACACTCTTTTTCCAGATAATCCTTAAGAAGCTTCGTCTGCGCAATTTTTCTTTCTCCCTTATCATAGGCCTCCAGGTGGAGATTTATAATCACCAGCTCTTTACCGGTATCTTCGACAGGAATTCTTGTTACCAGCAGACACCTCTTCAGATTTGCCAGCCTTACCGGCCATTTAAACGGGCAGAGAAGAGCAACTCTCTCAGAGCTCTCTATCTCCCCGTCAGATTCAGCACTTGATGCCTCTTTATTAAGTATAAATATAACGCATAAAAATAGCAAATTTCCCAAAATACATTACAAAATTAATCTATTTTCAAAAAAACTGATTAAATTTGTCATCTTGCAATAGCGCGTCAAAGTGATAAAGTGACTCTAAGTTATATTTAATCAGTTAATTCGAAGTGTTTTTATACGAATTGCTGATTATGGGAAAGAGGTTTGTATGAATTTCAGGGATGCCTATTTAAAGGAGCTTCTTCGCAGATACGAAGCCAGCTTCGATATCACTGAAAATTTCAGTTTGGGGGACACTGATTACGCCGCATACGCACGGTTCTGCTCACTCAGCGAAAAGTATGTACTAAAAAAAGAAGCAACTCTCTGGTCCATCAAGGCATTTGAGCATGTTCTTTTTATAAAGGAAGACGCGCTGACAGAGGACACTCTTAATGACATCATGTCGGTCATCACGGATTACGCAGAACCTGAACTGGTAAGACACGGCGAGAAATATCCCGAGAAGGATCACATGTGCACATATCTGACTTTCGTGATTCTGACTTCCAAGACACCGGATAAATCATTAAAAAAGGCCATTCGAAAGTTCCGTTACGACAGAGGTTATCTTTTCAATTTCCGTGGACACAGCGAGGCTAGGCTCGCGGTTATTTCCATGGATGATGGTGAAGTAAGCACCAATTATTCAGGACGCGAGCTGAAAGAACTGCTTTCGGATGTCTATAGCAAAACACATGTTATCTGTAATAACATCACTGAGGCTGCAACTGATCTGGATTATAAATCCGTCAGTTGACATATACCCTAAGGGGATTTCTAAGGAGGAGAAAAAGTATGAATGCAGCAGTATTACTTATTGTAAGTGTTGCAATCCTCGCTGCCGGTTATGTTTTCTATGGCGGCTGGCTTGCAAAACAGTGGGGAATCGATCCCAGCCGTAAGACTCCGGCTCACGAGCTTGAGGATGGCATGGACTATGTTCCCGCAAAAACACCCGTACTTATGGGTCACCATTTTTCATCAATCGCAGGTGCAGGCCCCATCAACGGTCCTATTCAGGCCGCAGTTTTCGGATGGGTTCCGGTTCTGCTCTGGGTTCTTATCGGAGGTATTTTCTTTGGAGGTGTCCATGATTTTGGCGCTCTTTTCGCTTCCCTTCGTCACAAGGGACAGTCTATCGGCGAAATCATTGATGATTCCATGGGAAGAACAGCTAAGAAGTTGTTCCTTACCTTCGGCTATCTGACACTTCTGCTCGTTGTAGCAGCCTTCAGTTCAATCGTAGCAAGTACTTTTGGTACAACTACCGCTGCAGGCGCTGCTGTTGAGGGTGCAACTCTTGCCGCAAACGAGTCCACAGCAATGATTTCATTACTTTTCATAGCACTTGCTATGGTATTTGGTTATTTTGTTTACAGAAAAAATGCCCCTGTAGGTGTTGCTTCTGTATTCGGATGTGTTGGCATAGCTGCTATTGTGGCTATCGGCCTTAACTTCCATCCTATCGCACTCTCATACAACGCTTGGATGTGGATACTTGGAGCTTACATCCTGGTTGCTTCAGTAACTCCTGTATGGATCCTTCTGCAGCCCAGAGATTATCTCAGCTCTTTCCTTCTCTACTTCATGATTGCAGCAGGTGTTATTGCTGTACTCGGTGCAGTAGTTACAGGCCACGGCCAGTTTGCAGTTCCCGCTATGGGAGATGCATCTCTTAAGGGAACCGGCGTATTCACAACAGGAACCGCTTTCCCTGCACTTTTCGTAACAATCGCATGTGGCGCTATCTCCGGATTCCACTCACTTGTTTCATCCGGAACAACCGCTAAGCAGCTTGATAATGAGAAGAACGCACGCCCCGTTGCATACGGCTCAATGCTCATCGAGTGTACAGTTGCTGTTATCTCTCTTTGTGCAATCGGCTTTGTATGGTCTGCAGCTTCTGACGGAACCTACGCAAGCCCCACACAGGTATTTGCCGGCGGTCTTTCAGCTATGATCGGAAGTTTTGCTCCCGGCGTACAGAATATCATGTACCAGATGCTTATCCTTGCAGTATCCGTATTCTGCCTGACATCACTTGATACAGCTACAAGACTTGCAAGATACATGTTCCAGGAGTTCTTCCTTGAGCAAGGCCAGACAGCAAAGGATGCTACCGGATACAAGAAGGTACTTGCCAATCCTTATGTTGCAACAGCAATAACAGTTGTTCTTGGTGTAAGCCTTGGTATGACCGGTTATACAAAGATTTGGCCTCTGTTCGGTGCAGCAAACCAGCTTCTTGCAGCTGTAGGTCTTATCGCTGTTTGCACATGGCTCGGTGCTGTAGGCAAGAACAACAAGATGTTCTTCATTCCTATGATCTTTATGCTTGCTGTAACTGTTTGCTCACTTTTCCAGACAATAACAGCTAAGCTTACTGCTTACACAACAGGTGCAGCAGATGTTTGGGCTCTTATCCAGGCAGGAATCGCCGTACTTCTTGTTGCTCTGTCTCTTGTACTTGCAGGCATTGCTGCCAAGGTACTTATTGCACAGAGAAATCAGAAGAATGCAGGCAAGAAAGACGAGAACGTTGCTTAAATTATTCGAATAATTGTCGTGAAGACGAAAAAAGGCTTCCCCTCATCCGGCACTTCGTGCCACCTTCCCCCAAAGGGGAAGGCTTCGATCGGGGAAGCCTTTTTACTGTTATTCAGTTTTTGCCGAGTACTGTTTAACTGTTTTTATTTCTTTTCATAATCAATTACTTTTTGAGAAGCCATAACTCATATACTTCTCTTACTGTCCTCTTATTCTTTGTATCGTAGTATGTTACACGAAGGAATGTCGGATGAATTATTCCGTTTGTCTTTCTAACCTTGGTCTTGCTATTGTCCTTCTTGTTAACCAGGCTGTAATCTACTTCTGCATCCTCGCTCGTTGTACTGAGCTTTAAGGTCTTCTTATTCTTAATGGTTTTCCAGACTCTGTTTACTGATTTCTCTGACTGACCGTTTACAACATCATCTGTTCTGCCGTTTCCGTTAAGATCAACCTCTTCTGTGCCTTTATTCTTTGTTCCTTCCCATCCGTCATCGGGCTTATCTGCTGCAACAACCGCACTACTTATTTCGAGTTTTTTGATCTTATAACCCTTATTGGCAGTTACAACAAGTTTACCTTTTTTCTTTGTTGTGTAGTTGCCGGTTTTTGCATAATAGTTTCTATAATCGTCTCTGCCATCTCCGTCGGTGTCTTTTAGAACATTCTTGCCGGCAAAGGTAATTGACTTGATTGCTCTCGTATCAGCCTTAGCGATAATCGTAATGCTCTTGTTGGCTACAACAGCGCCCTGAGCGTTAACTGCGTTAAAATTAACCTTGTACTTACCGGGTTTCTTAGCATAGAACTGTAATCTGTACCATCCTGATCCCTTGTACATCTCCTTAAGCGCATCCCACTCAGCAGACTGCATGTTTCCATTAACATCTCTGTAAAAATATAATTTTTTTCCATCCACCTTCTTATAGTACGCATATTTCGGGCTTCCGGTATTTGTTGCTTCGAAAGAATCATACATTCTGAGTTTAAGATTCTTACTGCTTGACTTAAAACCTGTAAACTTTACGACATCCGGTGTGGTATAAATCGAAGGAATCTCCATATACTGACCTACATTGACGTAATAAACCTTCTTTTCGATATAAAGAAGGCTTGTATCCTCCATCTTTCCCTCATCTGCCTTAAAAGTTACAACCTCATTTGTATCCTCGTTACAATAAGTGTATGTATCCGTCGCTGCATCATAATTCTTCATTATTTCCGCATTTGCACTTATCGGTGCAACCATGGAAAATGATAAAGCTGCTACAAGAGCGGCGGCCCCCATTCTAGAAAATTTCCCCATTACTTTTTTCCTCCTTTTTGGTATTGTCTATATGTTTGCAATTTTTTGCAACATAGGAACAATTCTAACATTTGCCAAAAAAATGTCAAGGATTTTTTAAGTGTTTTTTCGATAAATTGAAATATGTGTAACACTTTGGTAACATGTTGGTCATCTAACACGCTGAATATAAACAAAGCCTTCCGCAGAATTTGCGGAAGGCCTCCAGTTATTAATTCAGTTTTATATCACAGTTGTTATTTATTCTTCATAGGTAAGAAGTGCTTCACAGCATCCTTCTATCTCATATTCTCCACTTCCTGCGGGAAGGAAAAAGCTGTCACCCTTTTTGTAAACCATTTCTTCGTTTTCACAGCGTATTACTCCGCTTCCATCCACTATAAGTACATGAAGGAAGGATTCCTTTCCGATATTTCCGCAGAATTTGTTGCCAGTCTGTTGTGATGTAACAACTTTGTCCACAGTGAAATACTTACATGCAGCGATGTGACCGTCCTTAGGGTGAACCTTAGTAACCGGTGCAAGCGTAGTAACATCCATAGCTTTTTCTACATGTAATTCCCTCAGATTTCCGTTTTTATCACGTCTGCCATAATCATATACGCGGTACGTTACATTCGAATTCTGCTGAATTTCTGCAAGAAGTATGCCTGCACCTATGGCATGCAGGGTTCCCGCCTCAATAAAAATCACGTCACCTTTTTTTACCGGATATGCATTCAAAACCTCTGTCAGAGTCTGATTTTCAATCCTTGCCGCAAATTCATCCTTTGTAATCTCACGATTGAAGCCATAGTATAAAAAGGCATCCTTTTCAGCATCGATAATGTACCACATTTCGGTTTTACCATACTGATTTTCATGCTCTTTTGCATATTCGTCGGACGGATGAACCTGAAGTGAAAGATCTTTTTTTGCATCAATGAACTTGATAAGGACAGGAAAATCTTTGAACTGTTCACATTTTGATCCCAGAACTCCCCTGCCGTTTTTTTCTATATATTCGGTTATGGTCTTGTTAGCAAATTCGCCATTTTCAATTACGGATTCACTTCCGGGATAGCACGACAGCTCCCAACTCTCGGCAGTAACCTCACCGGCAGGAGTTTTCCCAAAATCCTGTACAAGCTTGTTTCCGCCCCATAAATAATCCTTTGTAGCCGCTTTAAGCTTTAATAATGACATTTTATCCTCCCCTATCGTATATAAAACTCGTTTGGAATTATAATTATAAACTTTAAAATCATATACATGCAACTATTACAATTATGACTCTCATATTGTGATATACTGAATTAGAAATAATCAAACAAAGAAGGCGTGATGCTTTGAAAAAAATAAAAAAATTTCTTAAATGGATAATAATAGCACTCATTTTTATTGCTGCTGTTCTCATAATCGCTTTCAAGCTGTACACAAGCAGCTACTACCGCGCAGACCTGAGCATTACTGAGAACATTCAGGAATTACTTCGAAATGACGTGCACTCATATTCAACCAAAGACGGAGCGGTCTTTATCCCTCAAAAGCAGGAAATTAAGGCTGTTATTGTATTTTATCCGGGCGGAAAAGTAGAATATACCTCCTACAACGGACTTATGTATGAGCTTGCTGCAAGAGGATATATATGCCTTTTACCAAGAATGCCTGAAAACCTGGCACTGCTTAGCACAAATGCAGTAGACCGAATCACTTCCGGGTATGAGGAATTCAACAAGGAAGCTGAGGAACTCGACTGGTACTTGGCAGGGCATTCTCTCGGAGGCGTTGCTGCATGTGTTCATCTTGGGAAAAACCTCATCCCCGAAGAAGGCGGCAGTTCTGAAGATGTAACTATGTCTTCTGAGTACAGCGGAATTATTCTTTGCGCTTCATATCCGACGGAAGATCTATCAAACAGCAATCTCCGTCTCCTTTCGATTTATGGCTCGAATGACCAAGTACTCGATCGTGAAAATTATGAAAAGAGCAAGAAATACTGGCCTAAGGATTCCGAGGAGCATATCATTCTCGGCGGCATTCATTCCTATTTTGGAAGTTATGGTATCCAAAGCGGTGATGGAGAGCCGGAAATCTCCAATTATAATCAAATAACCCAGACAGCGGACATTATCGCTGACTGGGCCAGTCACTAACTCATATTTATTTAATATCTCTTGCTATTATTATCTTAGATCCTTATCTGCTATGCCTTTAAATAGGAAAAGGAGTGCCGAACTTATAAGAATTCCTCCAAGAATATCTGTAAGCCAGTGTACTCCGCAGATAAGTCTGCCCACTACGGTAACAACCATAATTACTGCGCAGCAGATCTTCAGAAGCTTCAACAGCTTTTCATCTTTAATATAATTCCCAATTACCATAATTGTGCTGGCCATTACCACGCAGATGAGCATTGTATGCGAAGACGGGAATGAAGCTTCCGCTTCGGTAGCATCCGGCATTATTATCGGCCTGTAATTGATAATCACCTTTTCAAACAATGCATAAAGAGCTATAACCACCGCATAAAGGCATCCAAGCTTTATGATAACAGGGTCGACTTCGGTTATGCTTTTTCTTTTTATAAGTTGTAAAAGTCCGATCAAAGCAAACACAGCACACACCAGAAGTGCAAGAATTCCGAAAATCTCCGTTATTTTATACCACATGATATTTATTCCGAAAATGTTATGAAATGCAGTATTTATGCTATAAAATCCCATCGGCTTGCCCGTCTCCGGAACTACGGCAACATCCACATTCTTAACAAGAATAATCAGAATCAGCGCAAGAAGAGCAAAAACCCCCGAAACAACAAAACTTTTTCTACTTTTCATAATTTATTATATCTCCTATTAATTTTTAGTTCTATCCTGCAATTTTTCCTGCAGATTCTCATTTGCTTCCCGAAGCTCAGCTGCTGTCACATTTATGAAATTAGCCAATCTTCTAACCATTGACAGCTGATCATGCATCTTGTGCTCCTCAGGAACCTCTATCTCCTTATCTCCTATACCGGTAGGCTGCGACATAGCCTGTCCGCCCTCTCGCATTCCGATAGCCATAAGCGTAACATGATGTTCGATTATGTATTCACCCATACGCATGATCTCGCCACTTGAATAAAAACCACTTACAGGCGCAATCAGGCTGAATGGACCGGTCTCCTTATTAATCAGATATTTCCAATAGAGGCGTCTGACGCCGCAGGAATACAGAAATACTGCCTGTGGAGCAAAGCTTCTTACATTCCACACAAGGTCCTCAACATCGGATTTAATAACGTCAGGATCTCCGTAGGACAGGTTAACCTTAGAACCCTGCTTAATATCAGCCGCAAGCATTAGTGATCTATCCTCGGTATTGCAGGAAAACGGCATACGCAGTACTTCATGTCCATGCTGGTTGGACATAATCGGGAATTCCAAAATATTGGCAAAGAAATTCTCATCTGCCTGTATGTCCAGATATTTACTGTAGATATCACCTGCCGGCACCCCGTCAAGCTCGTACAGCCTCTTATCCTCTATCCTGGTTACAGTCAGATCTCTTCCGAGCGGCTTCCATCCGATAGCATGATGAATATCTATATGAAAATCATCACCCGAGTAAGTCACAAGAACTACGCCATGCTCCGACGTTTCAGTATCCCCGATAACCATTGTTACGTTTTCTTCAATCTTTTTCCCTGCACTACCTGCCCCAAAGATTTTTACACTTTTCTCGCACTTTTCAGCTTCCCTGAGAATCTTGGTACTGTTTATAGATTTCAAGGTCATTAGTATTTCTGCGGCTTTTATGCTATCCGTTACATCTATGCTGCGACAAATATCTCTTCCCGTGTCCTCTTCGCGGCCTTCCTCTGTTTCAAAAAGATGAACACCAATCTCTGTACTCTCAAAAATAGAAACAGCCATAACCAGTCCGGATTCAGCCAAATGGCCATCACAGATGTCCCCATTTGAACTGGTACCTGCTATATGTGCATCGGGATACATCTCTTTTATTTCCTGCTGGATTTCATGTATCTCTTCCCTGCCAAATGCTATGGTGTACAAGTGGAAAAGTATAGACTTGAACGACGTTCTCTGAGTATATGCATAGACCTCTGATAAAGCCTTGGTTACCTCTGATGCTGCAGTAAATTCATAATTATATTGTTTCAATTGCATTAACCTCTGTCATAAGAAAATAATTTATCACGTCTAATATTATAAGGCAAACAAAACATATCTGAAATAGCTCTTTTAAGAAACACTTGTAATCATGCCGTTTTTGCCGCAAAGAAACGGATAACACAATATATAGTGTTTATAATTAATAAATTGCCTATATATTGACCGTCCACATTTTATGTGATACCTTATATGTAGTGGGTATTTAAGTTTTTTGGGGGTGTTCTTATGTATGATGTAGTAAAACGAGACGGTAGTATTGCGAGTTTTGATATTTCAAAAATATCATCTGCTATAATCAAAGCTTTTGTAGCTCTTGATAAGCCCTATCACACAAGTGTGATAGATCTTGTGGCTCTTCGGGTAGCTTCAGATTTCGAAAGCAAAATCTCAAACAATAAGATAACAGTAGAACAGATTCAGGACAGTGTTGAGAAAGTGCTCTCAGAATCAGGTTATTCCGACGTTGCCAAGACTTACATTCTCTACAGAAAACAGCGTGAGAAGGTCCGCAATATCAACTCTGCACTTTTAAACTACAAGGATCTTGTAAATGACTACCTCAAAATCAATGACTGGCGTGTTAAGGAGAATTCAACGGTTACCTACTCTATCGGTGGTCTCATTCTCTCAAATTCAGGCGCCATTACAGCAAATTACTGGCTGTCAGAGGTATATGACGAAGAGATTGCAAAAGCTCACAGAAGCGCTGCAATTCACATCCATGACCTTGCCATGCTATCAGGATATTGCGCAGGATGGAGTCTTAAACAGCTGATTCAGGAAGGACTTGGCGGCATTCCCGGCAAGATTACATCCGCTCCTGCCAACCATCTCTCCACTCTTTGCAACCAGATGGTCAATTTCCTTGGAATCATGCAGAACGAGTGGGCAGGTGCGCAGGCTTTCTCGTCATTTGATACATATCTTGCTCCTTTCGTGAAAATTGATAACCTTTCCTATGAAGATGTCAAGCAGTGTATCCAGTCCTTTGTTTACGGAGTCAATACTCCAAGCAGATGGGGCACACAGGCACCGTTTTCCAACATCACTCTGGATTGGACCGTTCCTGCCGATCTTAGGAACCTTAACGCTATTGTCGGCGGAAAAGAAGTTGATTTCACCTATGGCGACTGCCAGCGTGAGATGGACATGGTCAACAAGGCATTTATCGAGATAATGATTGAAGGAGATGCCAACGGACGTGGATTCCAGTATCCCATCCCCACCTATTCAATAACAAGTGATTTTGATTGGAGCGAGACTGAAAATAACAAACTTCTCTTCGAAATGACTGCAAAATACGGCACACCGTATTTCTCAAATTATATAAATTCAGACATGGAGCCCAGCGATGTTCGTTCCATGTGCTGCAGACTGCGCCTCGATCTTCGCGAACTAAGGAAAAAATCAGGCGGATTCTTCGGGTCCGGCGAATCAACAGGTTCTATCGGCGTAGTTACTATCAACATGCCCAGAATTGCATACCTTGCGAAGGACAAAAATGACTTCTACAGTCAATTGGATCATCTCATGGATGTCGCTGCAAGAAGCCTTAATACTAAGCGTCAGGTTATTAGCAAACTTCTTGAACAGGGCTTATATCCTTACACCAAGAGATATCTCGGATCCTTCAGCAACCACTTCTCAACCATTGGACTTATCGGAATGAACGAAGTGGGTCTGAATGCAAAGTGGCTTAGAGCCGACATGACAAACGAGAAAGTTCAGCAGTTTACCAAGGAAGTTCTCACCCATATGAGAGACCGTCTATCCGATTACCAGGAGCAGTACGGTGATCTCTACAACCTCGAGGCTACGCCTGCTGAATCCACCACATATCGCTTTGCTAAGCATGATAAGGAACTTTATCCAGATATCATAACCGCGAACATGGCTGAAACGCCTTATTACACCAATTCATCCCATCTGCCTGTAGGCTACACTGAGGATATTTTCTCAGCTCTTGATATTCAGGATGAATTACAGACATTGTATACCTCGGGAACCGTATTTCATGCATTTTTAGGAGAAAAGCTTCCTGACTGGAAAGCCGCTGCCAATCTTGTGCGAAAAATTGCCGAGAACTACAAGCTTCCTTACTACACAATGTCACCAACCTATTCTATTTGTAAGGAACACGGATATCTCTCCGGTGAGCAGACTGTTTGTCCTATATGCGGTGCAAAAACCGAGGTTTACAGCCGTATTACAGGTTATTATCGTCCTGTTGCAAACTGGAACGATGGTAAGGCTCAGGAATATAAAGATCGAAAAGTATATGATGTAGCACATTCAACTTTGAAACGCGAGAATGTATCAGTTTCAGTAAAAACTGCCGCAGAGCTTGAAAACAACCTGATAAATATAAAAACACCCGATATGAATTCGGTACTTTTATTCAAGACAAAGACTTGTCCAAATTGCAAAATAGCCACTGCTCTTCTGGATACAGCCGGTGTCAAATACGAGCTTATGGATGCAAATGACAACTCAGACCTTGCTCAGGAGCTAGGTATCATGCAGGCTCCCACACTTGCCATCCCCGAAGAGGGCGGATATAAGTTATATCCCGGAGTATCAGATATAAAGGGATGGATAAATCTTACAAAGCAGAACACAGCAGTATAATCCTTATTCTATAAACCTTCTTCTACGATAAAAACTCCGGATCTCCGGGGTTTTTATTGTGTAATTTTCAAATTGCCTGCATATATTATTAGACAAGTGCTGTAATCTCGTATATTATTGAATGAAAGAGTTCTATGGAGGAGCAAAAATGGGGAAAAAATCCATCAAGGAAAACAAGAATATTTACTTTGAAAGCCGCGAGGAAGCAGGTCTCACAAGAGCACAGGCCAGTGAGCGTATCGGTTTTATCAGCGAAAGCCGCCTTGAAAAAATAGAAACCGAAAAGACTGCGATTCAGCCGGAAGATGTTGTTGCTATGGCAGAGGCCTATAAAAAGCCCGAATTATGCAATTTTTACTGTACACACGAGTGCAGAATCGGTCAGGATTCCGTACCTGTTGCCAAAGAGTCAACACTCTCCGAGATTGTTCTTGCAATGCTCTCTTCTCTCAATTCGCTTGATGAGCAGAGAAACAGACTTATAGATATCACTGCTGACGGCGTTATATCTGATGATGAGCTTCCTGATTTCGTTAATATCCAGAAGCAGCTCGCTCAGATTGACCAGACAGTAGAGTCTCTTAAGATCTGGATGGCTAATACCGTAGCAAATGGCCAGATTAACAAAGAGAAGCTGAATGCGCTTTTAGCAAAGAAATAACGCATAATTCTACAATTAGAGCATTAAAAATGGCATGTGAAGAATAACACATGCCATTTTATTTTACGTTTTTTATTCCAATTTGGCCTTATCCTGCATGTTTACTGCAAGTTCAGCGATTGTGCCATCCCTGAAGGGACTCTTTAATCCAACCTCATCCAGCATATCTTCATAGAACTTGCTTGCTGAAATCTTACAAAGATCAAGATAATGTTTCCAAGCATCCTTGTAATCCTTGTCCATCCATACCTTAAACTGCATAGCAATTACACTTGCAAGCACATAATCGATGTAATAGAAAGGTGACCAGAAAATGTGTCCCTGCTTCTGCCAGAATCCACCCTCTGCAAAGAAGGGATCACCATCAAAATCAAGCCATGGTCTGTAGGTCTTTTCCAGATCCTTCCATACCTGTTTTCTTTCAGCTGGTGTCATCTCAGGCTTCTCATATACTATATGCTGGAATTCATCAACCATACATCCGTAAGGAATGAATGTAATTGAATCTCTTATGTGCATCTTGAAGTAATCATCTTTTCTGTCACCAAAGAACTTATCCATCCAGTTGTAGGTGAAATACTCCATTGACATTGAATGAATCTCTGCCGTTTCCATCGTTATATCGTTGTGCTCGGTAATCTCTTCATCTTTTGTCACATAACCCTGGAATGCATGTCCGCACTCATGTGTGACAACGTCTACATCACCGGCTGTACCGTTGAAATTAGCGAAAATGAACGGAACCTTGTATTTCGGCAAGAAATCCATATATCCGCCCTGTTTCTTGTTCTTTCTTCCAAGTACATCAAAGAGCTCGTTTTCGATCATAACATCGATAAATTCAGCTGTTTCAGGCGAAAGCTCTCTGTACATATCCTGTCCGGCTTTCATGATCTCCTCAGGTGTCCCGATCGGTGCAGGATTTCCGTTTTTAAAATAAACCTCGTTATCATAGTACTTGAGCTCTGTAACGCCAATCTCTTCGCGGCGTTTCTCCTGAATCTTGCAAACAAGCGGAACAAATGAGTCCTTAACCTGCTTTCTGAAATTCTCAACCTGAGGTCTTCTGTAAGAATTTCTCATCATACGGTTGTATCCAAGCTCGATGTAGTTCTCATATCCCAGTTCTTTTGCCTGTTTTGTCCTGTTTTTAACGAGTTTATCATAAATATCGTCAATTTCATCGGTCACAGACATAAAGTAGTCTGAAAGAGCCTTCCAGGCCGCCTTACGATCATCTCTGTCGTTACCTGTAAGGAATTTTCTCAGCAATGAAATATTGTACTCTTCTCCCTTAAAAGGAATCCTTGCAGACGCGATAATATTGTCATACTTATTGATGAGGGCGTTCTCTTCCTGCATAAGCGGAAGAATTTTCTCGTCAATGGAAGCAAATTCAAGCTCCATATTTTTAAAAGCTACCTTGCCGATCTTTTCCTCAAGATAATCTCTGTAGGGCGAATTATAAATGAGCTTCTTGTAGTCGTTATCATACTGTGCAATAACAGGTCTGATTTCGTCAATATATTCCTGCTCCTTGGCATAAAACTCCTCTTTGGTATCCACATCATGTCTAAAGCATCCTATGGTCATATTAGTTCTGATATCGTTCATAAAATCATAGTAGCTCTTGTGGAGTGCAAATTGCTCCTCACCACTCTTAGCGTCCTTACTGTCCGCCATCAGCTTTTCAAAAAAAGCCTTCACTTTATCCATATCTATGTGTTCATATGGCATCTCTGAAAATTTCATGCGTTTTTCCTCGTCTTTCTAAAAGATACTGCCCTTCGATTATAGTATTTTAGCCGCTATTTTACAAGGAATATTTAATTGTGTGCTATTTGTTGTGGCGCGTGTTGATATATTGATGTTCTGATGTATTGATGTTCTGATACCGTATCTGTTAATATAATTTAGTTAATCTATATAATGATATTTAATAAACGTTTTATTATTCAGCCGACTATTAGCCTATATAATTAAAATAGTACTGTATTATCTCTCTTGTTTGTGCACAGAAAGGATGGGTAAAAATGGTATACAGAAAGATTATTTCCGTAATTACTGCCTTTTCGCTAATTCTTATGTCCGCAGGATGCTCAAAAACTGCCCAGGAAGCAGAACAACCTGCAGAATCCAGCGCTATTACCCTACTTAACATAAAAAGCGAAGTAGGTTCTCAAATCGAGGATCTTGCAAAAGAATACTCCAAAGAGTCAGGCGTCTCTGTAAATGTCATAAATGTTCCCGCCGGCGTAGATGCACAGGCTACGCTTAAGGGATATTATCTTTCCGATCAGATGCCTGATATAATCGCTTGCGAAGCTTCCGGTTTCAGTAACTGGGATGGTCTTCTTGAAGATTTAAGCGACCAGGACTGGGTACAACGCACTGATGCTTCCTATTCCGATAGCACTTATGGCGTTCTGGGATTCCCCTATACTACAGAGGCTATAGGCCTTGCCTATAATGCAAACATCCTGTCCTCATGCGGAATTGATCCTGCTTCAATCACAGGTCCGAAATCCCTGCAATCAGCATTTGAGACCATTGATTCTAAAAAGAACGAGCTTGGTCTTACCGCTGTAATCGGCTTTTGTGCAGAGCCAAATGATGTAGGATGGTCAGCAGGCAACCATATCTTTGGCACCTACCTTGACTCAGGACTTGGCAGGACTGATACCACTTATATTGATATGCTTAATGATAGTGGAAAAATTGATGATGAGCGTTTTTCAGCCTTTGCAAATATGATCAGCCTTTTTATAAAGTATTCTGATCCTGCGGTTCTTACGGAAAGCGCATACAACGAACAGGTTGCCAATTTTGCAGCCGGAAAATATGCTTTCGTAACACAGGGATCCTGGATAGGCGCTACAATGACAGGCGATTCTTCCGCAGATTATGCAGCTGCAGGAAACTTTGAGGTAGGAATGCTTCCATATTGTTTCTTGGACGGACAGGACACAATCCTTACCAGTGCTCCATCCTGGTGGGCCATTCCCAAGGAAGGAAATGTAGAAGAAGCAAAGGCATTCCTCCAATGGTGCTCCGAGGACTCCGGCCAGAAAATTCTTGTTGAAAGCGCAGGATTTATCAGTCCCTTTACGGACTGTAAATATGTAGCTTCTGACCCGTTCGCCAAGGTCATATCAAGTTATATTTCTGCCGGAAAGACATCAAACTGGCACTGGCAGAATATGCCATCCGGACTGGGACAGAACGGTCTCTCATTTGCTTTCTATAAATTCGCCACCGGAGAGCTGGATCCAGAAGGCTTTATAAATGAAGTCAAATCCATCACTTCCGAATGGTATTCAAAGCTTTAAGGAGGGTGGCTGAATGAATAATAACACTAGTAACGAATTAAAAAATCCAGCTAATATAACAGTCAAAAAGAAAGATTCAATCTTGTTTCAACTTATGGCTCTGAATCTTTTAATGCTGATAGCTTTCATAGTTGTAATGAATCTTGTTATGTCATCCATGCAAAGATCCACAAACAGCAGTATTCAGATGTTTGGCTCAATGATGACCCTGACTCAGCATGAAGCGGCATTAAAATCCGATGTAATGTCCTTATACGATCAGACTACGGGATATATCGCTGCTGATGCTGTTGAAACAAAGGAAGCCCTTCTTCCGCAGATAAATGCCGTACGTTCAACCATTGAAAGCGATATAAAGGCCCTGAATGAAGATTTTGCTTCAGCCAATGATGAAGAAGCTACAACACAGCTTGGAGAAATATCAAATCAGTATCAAAGATTATCGAATCTTATCGATTCCGCCATCGCAAAATGTGACGCCGGAGACCGTGATTCCGCTTATAAAATACTCTTTGATAAAGCCGAGATTCAGAAAATCGCAATCTTCCACTCCGCTAAAGCTCTTGATAACGCAATTTCATCTCAGTCGGACGCGACAATAACTTCGATGAATGCCCTCCTTGCATCCGGAAAAATTGTTGCAATGGTCGGTATGGCTGTAATTCTAATACTGATTATTATCAATTTCTTTATAAGTTATAAAAATATTGTGAGAAAGATCCGCTCTATAAGTGATGAAGTAAACAAAATCATCTCGGACATTGAGCAGGGAAATGGTGATTTGACCGCTAGAATTAAAACAAAAACTAAATCAGAGCTGTTATTTATAACAGGTGGTATCAATCATTTTATCGAGACTTTGCAAGGAATCATGCGTGATGTCAAGAATGGTTCACAGATACTTACTTCTTCTTCAGAAGAGGTTGCTTCTCAACTGAGGATGGCTGACGACAATGTTACAAATTCCTCAGCTGCCCTTGAAGAATTGTCTGCAAACATGGAGACACTTGCAGAAACAGTGTCATCTATTAATTCTAAAGTTAATAATGTCACAGGTGCTACAAAGGCCATTACAGATGAAGCTGAGAAAGGTACAGCAACGGCAATCGCTATTAAAGAAGAGGCTAATACGCTAAAATCTCGCGTAACCACTAAAAAAGCCGATGCCGGCAATCAAATGTTCGCTCTTTCCGAAACACTTTCTCAATCAGTTAAGGATTCAGAGAAAGTCGAACAGATCAGCGAACTAACCAATACCATACTTGATATAGCTTCACAAACCAATCTGCTCTCGCTAAATGCTTCCATTGAGGCTGCAAGAGCCGGAGAAGCCGGAAAGGGTTTTTCTGTCGTAGCAACAGAAATTAGCGCCCTTGCCGACAACAGCAGACAAACCGCTGCAAACATACAGGTTATAAGTAATGAAGTAACCGAAGCAGTTAATAAACTGGCTAAAAACGCTCAGAATGCCCTGGATTTCATCAATGGTACCGTTCTTGCAGATTATGATGAATTCGTTGATACAGGCGAAAAATATGAGCATACAGCCGATTTGATGGACGATATGCTTGTATCCTTCACCGAAAAAGCTGAAAATCTAAATGAAATAATGACTGAAATGGCAGAATCTATCCAAATGATAACCACTTCCATTCAGGAGAGTTCTAAAGCTATTTCACTGTCTGCTGAGAGCTCTACCGAGATTGTCGGCGGAATCAAAAAGATATCGCTTGCTATCAATCAAAATACTGATGTTACCGAGCAGTTAAATGAAACAACCGAAAAGTTTAAATCACTGTAATGTATTAAATCTTTAATTAAATATTTAAAGAGGCTATGAATATTCACCATAATTCATAGCCTCTTTTATATATCGTGCGTTATTTTAAGTGCCTATCTAACTGCATCCATCAGTATTTTAGCCAGCTCGGGCTTATTCATGATATAGAAATGAATGCCGTCAACACCTCTGTTCTTTAACTCCAACGCCTGTTTAATTGCATAATCAAGACCATATTTTTTCATTTCCTCAGGATTGTCTCCATATTTGGAAATAATAGATGATAATTCCTCCGGAACGGTAGTTCCCGAAAGGGTTACTGTAGTCCCTAACTGCTTTGCACTCGTAATTGGCATTATTCCGGCCGATATGGGCGCTTTTACATCCAAGTTATGTAATTTATCGATCAGACGATAAAAGTAGTCATTTTCGAAGAATAATTGCGATATGAGCACATCACAGCCCTTATCAACCTTTGTTTTTGTATTGTTTATATCCTCTTCCTCAGTTTTTGCCTCAGGATGCTTATGCGGATAGCATGCTCCAAGCAAAGTAAAATCCATGCCTTTTCCCTTGATATATTCAGCCATATCACTGGCATGGAGGAAATCGCGTGTATTGAACTGCTCATCAGTCATAAGCTTCGGTCTGTCGCCTCTTAAAACCAAGATATTTTCAATCCCAATGTCCTTAAACCTGTTAAGACCTTCCTCTAATTTTTCTTTACTGAAGCCTACACTTGTAATATGGGACACCACTTCGAGTCCCGCCTTATTCTTAGCGTAATCTGCAATTTCAACTGCCTTTCCGGCATTAGATCCGCCTGCGCCATAGGTTACACTGACAAAATCCGGCTTAATTTCCGAAAGCTGCTCAAGTTTTGTATAAATATTGTTAAATTCATCCTCCTTTTTCGGCGGATAAATTTCACATGATAATACTGTTTTACCTTTACCGTAAAGATCCTTAATACTTCCCACTTCTTCCATCCTCCGTTTCTTTTAGAATGTATTGTATCATACTATTCATAACACCTATAAGTTTTTTCTCCCTAAATGGGCCATATTTTATCATTATAAGGGCATAACACGTGAAAGCTGCCAGGGGGCAGCCCGGCAGCTTTCTATATGGTTATCAAGCTTGCGATCCATCCTTTGATCACTGCAACGGTCCCTAAAAAAGGGCATAAAAAACCTGTTTCCATGTCGTTTCCCTTCCATGGAAACAGGTTGCTTTCCGTTGCTAATAAATATATCGGTGCATCTGTAAAAAATATTAGTCCACTTTTATTGATTTATTTTATTATTTATCCGATAGCCTTCTTAACCGCCTCTAATACACGGTCTGCCTGGAAAGGCTTAACAATAAAGTCCTTCGCACCGGCCTGTATTGATTCGATTACCATCGCCTGCTGGCCCATAGCCGAGCACATAATGCAACAAGCATTGGGATCCGCAGCCTTTATACCCTTCAGAGCACCAATACCATCAAGCTCCGGCATGGTAATATCAAGAGTTACAAGATCAGGCTTAAGTTCGTTATACTTGTCGATTGCGATCTTACCATTTTCGGCCTCGCCGGCAATCTCATAACCACCCTTTGTCAGAATGTCTTTCAACATCATGCGCATAAAAGCGGCATCATCTGTAATAAGTACTCTCTTAGCCATTATGAACCTCCATATTTTCTATTCCGGATGTTTAATTTGCGCTCCGGTAAATCTCTCGAATTCATTTTCTATTTTATCATAAATTTTTCAAAAAAAACCCTAAATCGTCGTTCAAACAATTAAAAAATGATAAAATTTCGTTCCGTTTCGAAATAAATTCTAAAAAATGTATATATAAGCCCATCAAGACATCATTATATATAGTTGTATTGTCATCATGTTATATTAGAATGCACTTTTATTTCTTGATTGTCACTTTATTCTGCAAAAATTATCTATATTCATTCCTCAATTTCTAAAGAATTTATCTGGATTCCTTTACCCTTTAATAATTTTCCTTTTCTTTCTCCGCAATCAGGACATTTATATCTGTTTTCTTTGTCCGGATGATATGTATTTCCGCACCCTTCGCACTGAATTTGCACTTCGATCAGGTTGGTTTCCAGCTCTGTATCACTCAAATTCGTTCCTTTTACTGCTTCCGGATAGTATTTGTGTAAATAATACGGCACAACGCCGCTCATCTCACCTACATCAACAATTATTTTTTTTACTTTCCTGATATTATTTTTTTCGGCTTCTTCCTGTACTGCATTAACAATATCTATGATATAGCTCAATTCATGCATTTTATCGACCTCCTTAAATTGTGTATACAATATAAAAAATAATCCAATGACTTTTTCAGTCAATGGATTCTAAATTATTTTCGTTGT
Source organism: Butyrivibrio sp. WCD2001 (assembly GCF_000424485.1). NCBI lineage: Bacteria > Bacillati > Bacillota > Clostridia > Lachnospirales > Lachnospiraceae > Butyrivibrio > Butyrivibrio sp. WCD2001. The sequence goes on from NZ_AUJZ01000006.1 coordinate 51,012, forward strand.
TTTTTATTAAATATCTATAGTTATTTGTGATATTGGCTATTTGTAATGCTTTTCAATTTAATAATATATGTTATTTATATACATTAACCTATTGAGTCAATATTTACAATATTAATATATATATGTTTAAATATTAATCATTATCCTCTATATCGCTGAATATCATTATATATAACACATGATATATATCAAATTGTTTCCACAGTTCTATTATAATCTGCTTAATTTATATTATTTTTATAATTTCCAGAATAAACAGATATTTTAAATTTTTCTCAGTCTATTCTTTCCTTCATCTGATCTGGACTTTTAATTTCACTTTATATGTCGAAAAATCAGGATAAAAACCCAGGATTTTTTCACGCATTTTTCCGTGATTTTTTTCTGTTTTACTCTCTATTTTTTTAGATTTTAAAAATACATATTTGTAATCAAAATACATTTATATAATATCATCTTTTTATATTATCATCAAGTATACAAATCAACAAAATATAAATATATATGCACATGTTTATATATTTTCATCTTTATATTTGTTCATCATTATTTATAAATACTATTACATATTGATCATTATTATTCTAAATATATTGTTTTATTTATATATTTATATCATTTTATTTAGATATTTGTACATCATATGTGCATCATCTAATGATACTATTATATCATACTTACATTCTAATAATATAGATATATATCATGTAATCATAATATATTGATGTTTATATATATTGATACATTATGATGTCTATACCTAAATACATGTTTACATGGTGATACAATTATCTCATATTCCATTAATATATTTGTATCATGACATCATGATGTTATATTCAAAATTTCTTGATATGTTTACATAATGATGTCACTACATCATTTATCCAACTTAATAACCATGTATTTTGAAACGTATATAATGTAACAAGTTCAGGCCAAACTCACTACATATATACAAGTCATAACTCAATATATTGCTTTTATTATTATTGTAGGTACTATATATTGTATATAATTATATATCATGATGTCATTACATCATTGTAAAAACGATCATTATTTGCGCGAAAACTCTAACTATATACGCCAAGGCTGCATCATGGATCAACACATCACTGCATCAATATATAGTATGTTGTTTTGATGTATTGATGTATTGTATTATCCACACCATTTTATATGTTCAGCATTAATTATTCTATATGACATCATGTTGTATTGTTATTTTTATATACATCTATATTATTTAAATGATGTCATGGTAACATATTATATTATTCTATTTATATATATGTATCTTATTACATTTATTTTATGATATACATATATACATATATATAAATATATTATTAGCAATATATTTATATATCTATATATTGTTATATCAAATAACACATATATCATTTTATATTTATCTTTACACATCTAATCAGCAATGTTACAATATACAATGATTAAATGTGATAAATGGGAGGGAATATGAAGACAATTTCATTTTGCAACCAAAAAGGTGGCGTTGCAAAAACAACATCTACTTATGCATTAGCATCCGGTTTGGCAAAAAAACGTTACAAAGTACTTATGATTGACTCTGATCCACAGGAAAATCTCAGCCAGGCTGCAGGAATTGATCTATATAACATACCTGCAGCTACATTATCTGACGTATTTAAGTCAGAAAAAGGGGAGCCCGGAGCAGATATAAATGACACTTTGATACCTATAAATAACAATTTAGACCTTATTATAGGAGGAATTGAATTTACTTCTGCTGATTTGGACTATTCAGGTGTTACTTCCAGAGAATTTATGCTTAAAAGAGCATTGAAAAAGCTAAATAAGGAATATGATTATTGTATTATTGATTGCAGCCCTACATTGGCCCTTATTACACAGAATGTACTTGCAATTACAGATAAGATTGTAGTTCCTATGACGCCAGAGGCATTCGCAACAAATGGTGCAAATATGCTGTTTTCATGGATATCTGTCATGTCAGAGAGATTAAATAATCCTGATCTTGATGTAGCCGGAATCCTCGTAACCAATTGCAGAAATACCAATAATGCCAATATTTGGCTCGAAGGTATTGAAATGCTGGCAAAAGAGTATGAAATAAAGGTATATAACACCAAAATACACCAAAATGTCGCTGTAGAGGAGTCTCAGACACTTAATCAGTCATTATTCGAATATGCACCTAATGCACGTGCTACAAAAGATTATGAAGCATTTGTCAAAGAGTTTCTGAAAGGGGAGTCAAAATGAAAAAGAATTTGCACAATGCAATGGCAAAAAACTTCCAGAAAATGGTCAATGACCAGCCCATACAGGAGACACCTGCGAAAGCAGAAAATACAACAAAGAAAGAGACAAAAAAAGATACTGTATCTGACGTTATTGAAACACCCGTTATTGATGAAAAGCCTGTAAATAAGAAGGTTTCGGAACCAGAAATTGAACAAGTACTTCCAGAACCTGTACAGCCTGCTGCGCAGCCTGTACCTGCACAAGAACAGCAAATATCTGTTGCTACTCCTGTAGCTGCATCAGTTTCGACAAATGCTCAGACTGTAGTTCAATCCTCTGTACCAGTGCAGCCCGCACAACCTGTACAGCCAGCTCAGCCGATTCAGCCTATACAACATATACAACCTGTTCAACCAGTAGTTTCTTATGTTCAGGAAGCGGCTCCTGCTATGCAGCCACAGATAGTATATTCAGAGCAGCCTACAGTACAGCCCACTACTGTTTATGAAAATGAAACAATAAAAGCTTCCAAAAATGTTGGACGTAAACCAATTCCTTTAATGCCTGAAGAGAAGAGTAGTGGTGTTCTACATATTAGATTGGGAGAGTTAAGATCATATGTTGATTTTATGACTCAATCCGGTAAAATATCCTATCAGCAATATATTAGTAATCTTATTGAACAGGATTATGAGAAAAATAAAGATCTGTATCTAAAATATAAATCCTTTATGGAACAATTAAATATTTAAACAACGTATGTTGTTAACAATATATATTAATTAACAACAAAATTCTTTATTAATTAGTAACCTCGGAATGCCAGAAGATATGGGCCTTTCGAGGTTTTTTTGTATAGAAAAAGGGCTTATGGTAAGTAGTTATTTGGTACATGATAATTACTTAAATGGAATAAGATGATAGAAAAATGGGTCATATAAAACAAAGAAAAAGTAAAGAATAAGTAGTAGTTAGTAGAAAATAGGGATTTTTAGAAGATTTAATTAGTAGTTTTTGGGATGATAAAAAAGAAAATTGGTAAAACCAAGTAGTTTTTGGGTATATATATCATAATGTCTCCGGATCAGGCCTAAGCGGGGGAATAAGCAGCAAAACGCGTCAAATTCACAGAATTTCTATTATTGATCGCATATACTTTAATAACTTAGTAGAAAAAAGGGATATATAAATCCTTTTTAGTAAGTTTTTGGGGAGGTTTTATAGTAACTTCGATAGAAAAAGGGTACATAAATGTACAGTAAAGTAGATAAAATGAAAAAAATGCGTTTTTTAGCCTAATTTTATTGACCGGAAAAAGATTAATATCAGAGTAGTTAGTAGTAAAAGGGTATATTTAAGGTTAAGTTAGTAGAAAAAAGGTATATAATTTGATTTATTTAGTAGTTTATGGGGAGGGTATACACTAAATTAGTAGCAAATGGGTACATATTTAATTCGGTACTGTATAAGTCAATTTCACAACTGACCCACATAGTCAACTTTAATTATCACTATACCGATAAAATAACATATAATATAATAGAAGATATTAGTTAAGGGGTATATAATATTATCAAAAAGGAAGAAGTTTAATAAAATCAGGTATTTTTTGTTTACAGTGTGATATAATAGCTCTATAATAAGCTAGTATTAAAAAGGTATGAATAAAGACCTTTTGGGGTGAAGGAGGTTGTTTTGGGGCGCAAATCAAAACAGCAGATGGAAGAAGAAACAACTGCTATTGAAAGTTTTTTATCTAATCAGCATTACAAAAAGGCAAATACGCTGATCAATTCTAAAGGAAGATCTACACTTCTTGTCCAGAAACTCTTTGCAGTAAGTATAGCAAAGGCAGAGCTTAATCAGGATAGCAATACACTGGAAGCAAATATATACGGAACTGACTTAAAGAAGATTTTTGGCGTTAAGGGTGGCTCTTTTTATGAACATATAAAGGCTGCCATTGAGCCTGTGAAGTCAAAACCATCAATACTTGACTGGAGAATTATCTATTCCAATGATGATACCAGAGAGATTGAGGCCATAAATGTCATTACGGACGCCTCTTTCAAAAACGGAGTTCTGAATGTGCGCTATAACAGTAAGATTACTCCTTATCTGGCAAATCTTCAGAACAATTATACAGTTCTTAGTCTGGCGGAAGCTGTACAGCTTAACAGCGTATATTCATTCAGATTATACGAGATTTTGAAGGCTGAAATGGACAAACAGCGTGCTATTACAAGAAAAGAAGGGCCATATTACGTTCAGTATCATCTTACAGATTTGAAACTTCGTCTGGGAATAATCGACTCTCAGGCAGATCCGGCAATAATCAGCGCACTTAAGAAGGGAAATCCGGATTACGATGCTATAGAGAAGCAGGCAGACAAGCTGGATGGGGCAGGTAAACTTAAGACTTTTGGTAATTTCAAGAAGTTTGCTCTTGATAAAGCACAGAAAGAATTAAATGAAACCACCAGTATCTGGTTTGATTATGAACCGGTCAAGGCCGGAAGAGGTGGAAAAGTAGTAAGTATCAGATTTAAGATCGATGTAAATCCGAGGGTTAAGAATAAAAATAACGCATGTGATGATTTAAATCAGAAGGAAACAACTATAAATCCTGCACGTGAATTGGAGCTTATGGATCAGGTACAGGATATTATAGACGAAAAGATTAAGATTTCAGAGATCAGGTCTATTTTGAAGGCATCAAATTATAACCTGGATAAGATAAAAAATGCGTATGATTTATATTTGAGACAATCCGGTAATGTGGAAAATTTTGTTGGATGGATGATAGCGGCAATTAAGAATAAATACACATCAGCAGGAGTAAAGGCAAGTCCTATCGTCGGAGAATATGTGCAAAGTACTTTTTCCTATGAGGATATGGAATCGGAACTTCTTGATAATTTCTAAAGAAAAAAGAGCTCAAACGAGCTCTTTTTTTAATACATAAAAAAATATTGGATTAAATTACATCCGAATCAACCGGCTACAAGATGTGATTCCTGATAACCATTGATCAATGCTGCGATCTTGTTCTTATCGCCGATTACAGATACATATAAAGGCTTCAATAAGTTAAGTGAAAGAAGACCAATGATGGATTTGCCATCAATGTAGCTGTGACCGCTGCGAACATCGATCTGGCAAGATGAACTTGAATTCATCTGCACGAACTTAATTACCTGTTTTTTGTCTGTGAAACTGATTTTTACGTCTTTTGTCATAGTACAAATCGCGCTAATTTTGCGCTTCCCCCTATAGAAAATGATTAAAAAATACAGTCAATACGATAACATAAACTTACGAAAAGAACAACCACAAAATATAGCATATAAAAATTTAATAAATACAATATATCGGAAAGTAAAATGATATTATTGCGTCAAAATGTGTAGAAATTGCGAAAATTTGCGAAAAAAAGGCTGAATTCCATAAAAAAACTATAAAAACACAGATTATTCATAATTCGTGTGGTATATTGAATTTGGAAATAAAGAAAAATACAGAAAGGAATGGGCGATGTATATGAAAAAAGTGCTTTTTTACGGTGATTCGAACACATACGGATTTGATCCCAGAGGAATGATGGGCGGAAGACTTCCCGCATCAGAGAGATGGACAGATATATTGGCTTCAAAGGTGTATGAAGATTGGCGAGTTTTTGCTGATGGAATGAATGGCAGAGTAATACCGGATAATCCCTATTCCCTTTTATCTCTAGACAAGACAGTTTTGGAGAATAGTCCGCTTGATCTGTTTGCAGTTATGCTTGGAACAAATGATCTTATAAGCATGTCTCTTCCTGATGCTGAGACGGTTGCGACAAAAATGAGAGATTTTATCGAAAGACAGCTGGCAAGGACAGAGTTTATTGATAATAAAACCGGATTTCTTCTAATTGCTCCTCCAAGAATACTTCCTCATATGGATGAAAATCTGGAAGAGGCAGAGGCTCAGAGAAAGAGATTTTCTGCTGAACTGGATATAATTGCGCAGGAAGTCGGAATATTCTTTGCAGATGCAAGTGAATGGGATCTTGAGATGTCCTTTGACGGTGTGCATATGAATGCGGACGGACAAAGGGTATTCGCAGATAAAATGGCAGATATTCTTCAAAACATCGATCTTACCCAGGAAAGACATGAAGTTGATGATTATGTGTGCGCTCATCTCGCGTGATAACCAATTGTCTATAAATTATAACATTATTTAATATAACTAAAATCCACGAAGTTATCGACTTTGTGGATTTTTTGTTGCATAATATAAGAGTGCATAAAGCATTTTGGAAATGCCAATTAATGACTAGAATAGTCAAAAACTTACTTAATTATAGCACGTGATATTATAAAAATAATTAGTAGTTTTGGGGGATGATAATTTAGCATTATGAGAGTTGAGGAGAGAAGAGTAACAACAAAAAGGGGTATGGAATTAAAACTTCGAACTCCGACGGCAGAAGATGCTGAGAAAGTATTGGCTTTCAGGAGGGATGTTGCCGGTGAGACAGTATATCTGACCAGGTATCCCTACGAAATTGAAAATTCCGTGGAAAAAGAGTGTGAAATCATAGGAAATTATTTAAGGGCTGAGCATCTTGGCATGATAGCGATTTTTGATGAGGATTTAATCGTAGGAGTCACTTCAGTAAGCCCTGTGGGTTTAAACTTCAAAACTCGTCACAGGGCTTCAGCAGAGCTTGTGGTGAGAAAACAATACTGGAATTTGGGACTGGGGTCACATCTTCTTGATCAGGCTATAGAGCTTGCTGAGAATTGCGGATATGAGAGATTGGAGCTCAGTGTTTTTGCTGATAATGCAAGAGCACTTAGATTATATAAGAAAAAGGGATTTTTGGATTGCGGTCAGATTCCGCAGGCTTTCAAAATGATGGATGGGACCTATCATGATGAGATTTTGATGTCCAAGAATTTATGGAGACACTAGTACGATGCGAACATCTTTTGCGCCGATGGAAGGCATAACATTATATTGCTACAGAAATGCTCATCACAGAATCTTTGAGGAGGGTATAGATGTCTACTATACCCCGTTTTTATCGATTTATAAGCATCATTCGATAAAAAAGAGAGATATCCGTGAGATATTACCTGAAAACAATTCTGAGCAGGGAATAAGGATAATACCGCAAATAATGGCAAATGATGCGGATGAGATAATTTGGGCATTGGGCGAGCTTCATTCGAGGGGATATGATGAGATAAACCTGAATATGGGCTGTCCGGTGGGAACAGTAGTAAGTAAGCACAAAGGTTCAGGAATGCTAGAGGACCCCGAAAGACTTGATGTATTGTTTGCAGAAGTTTTTGACGATAAGATAACAAGGGATATTAAATTTTCGGTAAAAACCAGGCTGGGACTTGTAAATCCGCATGAATTCGAAGATATTTTACCTGTACTTAATAAGTATCCCTTTTCAAGTGTAATAATACATCCCAGGGTTAGAACTCAGATGTATAAAGGACTTCCTGACATGGGGGTTTTTTCCTGGGCTTATGAAAACAGTAAGAATCCTGTAGGATATAACGGTAATATATTTCATGCAGAGGATTATCAACGAATCATAGGACAGTTTCCGGATTTATGCGAGGTAATGCTGGGAAGAGGGTTGGTTGCAAATCCTGCACTTGCAAGACAGATAAGCGGAGGATCAGGAATAACACTTCTTGAATTAAAGGATTTTATCCGAGAACTTGAAAACTGTTACAAGGTAGAAATTCCTGCAGAAGAATCAATAATGCATAAAATGAAAGAAATATGGTTTTATGTTGGAAATCTTTTGATACAGGAAAATGGACAAGCGGCTGAGCCCTATATACACAAGATAAGAACTGCAAAAAATATTGCGGAATACAGGAATGCCGAGAGGGCAGTATTCAAAAATTGCATAATAAAAGAGACATGACAACAATACATCATGATGTCATGCTGTATAAAAGGAGTATTTATTGCGGAATATCCTTCATGAGCATTTCATGTATGGCTTTTGCCAGGATTTCATCCGGTGCAGCTTTAAGCTTTTTGGCTTTTTCAGCTTCCTCAGGATGTGTTGGTATATCCGCTAATTCTTCTTTTTCCTTATTTTCTGCGCCCATATCGCCTCCTGATATAGAGTGTTTATATACTAATCATATCACTAAAATGGGACCAGAGGCACAAAAAAATGCGGTTTTCATTTTGAAAAATAGCGAAAAAGCGTATAAAAGCGTTGATTTAGATGATAGGTAGTGGTAGAATTTCTTTAGTTTCAAAATACAACCTACAAAGGGGGATAAAAAATGAATAAGACAGAACTTGTAGAAGCTATTGCTAAGGAAACAGGTCTTTCCAAGAAGGATTCTGAGAAGGCTGTTAAGGCTTTCATTGATGTTGTTTCTAAGACACTTAAGAAGAAGGATAAGGTTCAGCTCGTTGGCTTTGGTACATTCGAGACCACAAAGAGAGCAGCTAGAACAGGTAAGAACCCTCAGACAGGTGCTTCCATTAAGATTCCTGCTTCAATCGCTCCTAAGTTCAAGGCTGGTAAGGCCCTTAAGGATCTCGTTAACAAGAAATAATTCAGATCATGAGCTTAGACCCGGGGTGTCATTGGCACTCCGGGTTTTTCAATTTTTACGAGGAATAATTTATGAAAATATTTAAATCTTTTGTAGTTACATTGGCAATTGTATTGGCTATCGGAGGAATATATCTTTACAGTAAAGATTCAATTTTTAATACAAATACCGAGGAGACCGCGGAAACTTCCGAAGAGACGAATGCGGAAGGTGCGAAAAAGCCTGAGGAAAAAGGGATAACAGGTGCTATAGAAAGTGCCAAAAAGGAAGTAGTAAAAGGGGTTGCAAAGACTGTTGTAAACAAGGCTATCGAGGAATACGCAGAAAAGTCCGATTCGGAAGTTAAGGAAAAGTTGGAATCAATTACCGAAGAGGAGAAGGATAAGGTTTCTGAGATTATTTCCGAGAATATCTCTCTTGAATCGATGGGAGATGTGGAATCCTATATATCAAATAAGGATGTAGATGGTCTTATGGACTATGCACAGGACAAGCTTACAGCTGAAGATTATTCTGAATTGACCGGAATTCTTGAAAAGTATTCCGATGGTGTTATGGATCAGATTGACGGAGCTACAAATTAAAATATGAAAAATACAGAGGTGACTGCGGCGGATGCCATAAAGGTAAAGCTTCCGCTGAAAGAATGTCTGATTGGCGAGGCACATTTTTACAAAAAAGTAGCGATGGTTGTCTTGCCGATGATTATACAAAACACCTTGTCCAACGTTGTGGGACTTTTAGATAACATTATGGTTGGGCAGGTTGGAACACTTTCGATGTCAGCGGTTGCAATTGTTAATCAGCTGATGTTTGTATTCATGTTGTGCGTCTGGGGTGCTCTTGCGGGAGCAGGTATTTTCGGAACACAGTTTTTTGGAAAAAGAGATTATGAAGGAGTAAGAATCACCATGTGTTTTAAAATGATAGTAGCGCTGGTGATTTCTGTTTCTGCGATTATTTTGTTCAAAATAGCAGGAACAAGCCTCATTGAGTTATATATAGCAAAAGAGACATCTGCCGAAGAGGCTGCGGAAACAATGAGACTTGCAAGAAATTATCTTAATATTTTGCTTGTAAGTCTTGTTCCGTTTGGTATTACGCAGGTCTATGCAGGAACCATACGTGAATCGGGGAAGACCACACTTCCGATGGTTGCCAGCATGACTGCTATGATTATTAATTTCATATTTAACTACATACTGATATTCGGTCATTTCGGCTTTCCAAAGCTCGGGGTTTCCGGAGCGGCAATAGCAACTGTTATTTCAAGGTTTGTTGAATCAAGTATAGTAGTATTCAGAGGTCATCTTAAGAAGGCAGAGTACGAGTTTTTGAAGGGCTTATATAAGAATTTTCATGTACCTGTGCACATGATATGGCCGATATTGTCAAAGAGCCTTCCGCTTTTGGTAAATGAATGCCTGTGGAGTCTTGGACAGGCGGTTTTACTGCAGAGTTATTCTATGAGAGGAATAGAGGTAATTGCCGCGATGAATATTGCCAATACAATAGCACAGATATTTAATGAGGTATTTTTATCTCTTGGTAATTCAACATCCATTGTGGTAGGACAGGAGCTTGGAGCGGAGCATTATGTGAAGGCGAGGATTTATGCATGGAGAATGGCGGCTCTTAGCATAACAAGCTGCATAATTATGGGCAGTTTATTGTTTTTAGTATCACCTGTTATTCCTCAAATTTACAACACTGAGCCCGAGATCAGGAATCTTGCAACGGAATTTATTAGGATTGTTGCGTGTGTAATGCCTGTAAATGCTTTTGCAAATGTGTCATACTTTACATTAAGATCAGGAGGAAAAACTCTTATTACATTTTTGTTCGACAGCTGCTTTACATGGGCGGTAAGTGTTCCGGTTGCCAGAGTTCTTGCAGGATATACCGTGATGGCTGTGACCACGGTTTACTTCTGCGTTTGCGCATTGGAACTGATTAAGAGTACAATAGGATTTATACTTGTGAAAAAAGGTGTTTGGGTTAAAAATATCGTCAAAAATGCATGATGTATTTTAAGGAGGATGATATGGATATTGAAAAACCCGCATGGATTCTCAAGGAAAAAATATTCTCCGAGGACCATATGTTTACGCGCATGCTCGGTTACGCTATCGAGGAAAATCTCTCAGAGACCTATCAGGCTCTCTATTATGCCAGAGATAAACATGCCGGGCAGACACGAAAGAAAAGTCCCTATACGCAGGAGCATATTCCGTACATAATCCATCCTCTAATGATGGCCTGTCATGCGCACGCGATGGGAATAAAGGATGATCGGCTCCTTGCGACGATTCTTTTACATGATGTCTGCGAGGATTGTGGGGTGGCACCGGAGGAACTCCCTTTTTCAGACACTGTAAAGGAAGCAGTCAAGCTATTGACCAAACCGGTCGATTACAGCGGGACTGCTGATGAAAAGAAGAAATACTATGATGGAATAGCGACAAACGCCATGGCATCGATAGTTAAGGGGCTAGACAGGTGTAATAATGTTAGTGTTATGGCGATGGCTTTTTCTACCGAAAAAATGATCGATTATGTGGAAGAAACACAGGAATATCTGTATCCGATATTGGAAAAACTGAAATATGACAATCTTGAGTATAATGACGCTGTTTTCCTTATAAAATATCAGCTTAGAAGCATGTTGGAGACAATAAAGGCGTTTATTATAAAGTTAAATTGAAACACAAATCCCCGCAGATTAGTTGCATCTGCGGGGATTTTTAGAGGATAGAAAAAAGGAAGGATTAGCGATGGTAGTTTAGCCCATGATGGCTTCTACATGGTATTCCTTAACGGAAGGATCATGAGGAATTACTGTTCCTTCAATCTCAGTTCCGTTTACGATAAGCTTCTTAATACCCTTCTGGGCACCGTTGGTCTTAACGGAGATGTTATAAGTTGTTCCTCTGTATTTTCTTGTGAGCTCAAAATCACCAAAATCAGCCGGAACACAAGGATCAACGGATAATCCCTTATGTGTGGGATAAATTCCGAGGATATACTGTGAAATATTAACAAAGGTCCATGCTGCTGTACCTGTAAGCCAGCTGTTCTTACCCTGGCCGAAGAACTTAGCATCCTTACCGGCTACCATCTGGGAGTATACATAGGGCTCTGTGCAGTGAACATCACTGATTTCCTCTACGTAAGCAGGGCAGGTCTTCTTATAAATCTCGAATGCTCTGTCACCATGGCCAAGAACGGTTTCAGCGATTGAAACCCAAGGATTGTTGTGGCAGAAGATACCTGCGTTCTCTTTGTATCCCGGAGGATATGAGCTAACTTCGCCAAGTTCAAGGTGATACTCTGTATAAGCAGGCTGAAGGATCATTACACCATACTTGGTATCAAGACGCTCTTCAACGCTCTTAAGTGCCTTCTCTGCGAGGCCCTCCTTAACACCGATACCTGCAAGTACGCAGAAGCCCTGTGGCTCGATGTAGATCTGACCTTCCTTGCACTCGTGTGAACCAACCTTGTTGGAGTGAGCATCATATGCACGAACGAACCATTCGCCGTCCCAACCTGCTGTGCAAACAGCATCGTACATCTTCTTAACTTCAGCACGAGCTCTCTCTGCCTCAGCGTTGTCACCCTTAAGCTCGCATAACTGAGCGTACTCTTCACCGTATTTTACAAACATACCTGCAATGAAAACTGACTCGGCAACGGGGCCTTCGCTGGGACCAAAAGTCTGGAAGGATTCACCGGGATGTGCTGAGAAGCAGTTAAGGTTCAGGCAGTCATTCCAGTCTGCACGTCCGATAAGAGGCAAATCGTGAGGACCCTTGTGGTTAACGATGTAGTCGAAGCTTCTCTTTAAGTGGTTCATAAGAGGTGTTGCAACGCTCATATCATTATCAAAAGGTACTGTCTCATCAAGGATTGACATATCACCTGTTTCTCTAATATATGCGCTGGTACCTGCAATCAGCCACAGCGGATCATCATTGAAGCCTGATCCGATATCGGAGTTACCCTTCTTTGTAAGGGGCTGGTACTGGTGGTATGCACTACCATCCTGGAACTGAGTAGAAGCGATATCAATGATACGCTCTCTTGCTCTGTCGGGAATGAGGTGTACGAAACCAAGAAGATCCTGACAAGAATCTCTGAAGCCCATTCCACGGCCGATTCCGGACTCGTAATAGGAAGCAGAACGTGACATATTGAATGTAACCATGCACTGATACTGGTTCCAGATATTAACCATGCGGTCAACCTTTTCATTACCGGATTTGATGTGGTAGATGGAAAGAAGGTTGTCCCAATATGTATTAAGCTCAGCAAGAGCCTTCTCTACATCAGCATCTGACTGATATTTTGCAAGGAGATCATTTGCACGCTTCTTATTAATGATTCCGTGAGACTCCCATTTCTCCTCCTCAGGATTCTCAACATATCCAAGGATGAAGTTGAAGGTCTTGGTCTCGCCGGGAGCGAGTGTGATGTCAATCTGGTGTGCTGCGATCGGAGACCATCCGCTTGCAACGGAGTTTGTGAGCTTTCCTGCGAAAACAGCGTCCGGATGATCGGGGCCGTTGTAAGCGCCAAGGAATGCATCACGACTGGTATCGATGGCATCAACCTTAGTATTTACGGAATATACTGCATAGTGATTGCGTCTCTCACGATATTCTGTTTTATGGAAAATTGTGGAATCAACAATCTCTACTTCGCCGGTACTTAAGTTACGCTGGAAGTTCTTCATATCATCATCAGCGTTCCAGAGGCACCACTCAACATATGAGAAAAGCTGAATCTTCTTCTCGGAAGAGCTGTTGTTTGTAAGCTCAACGTGAGAAACCTCACAGGTATCACTCATAGGAACAAATGTAAGGACAGAAGCCTTAACACTGTTCTTCTCAGATGTGAACTTACTGTAACCGATACCGTGACGGCACTCGTAAGAATCAAGCTCAGTCTTTACAGGCTGCCAGCCGGGATTCCAAACAGTTTCGCCATCCTTAATATAGAAATATTTACCGTTATTATCATAGGGAACGTTATTGTAACGATATCTTGTAAGACGAAGGAGCTTAGCGTCCTTATAAAAAGTATAACCACCGCAGGTGTTAGATATAAGGGTAAAGAAATCCTTATTGCCAAGGTAGTTGATCCAGGGCAAAGGAGTTTTGGGTGTAGTGATTACGTATTCGCGGTTTTTGTCATCGAAAAATCCGTATTTCATCGAAAATCCTCCTAAAAAATCTTAAACGATTAAGCGTTATTTGCTATTGTTGATTATATAGGGATTTCTCATAGATTTCAAGAAAAAAAGGAAATGCGTAAAATGCGCGTTTTCGCAAAGGTTTTCGTTAAAAATGGTCTTTTTTAGCGATTTTATGATCGTTTTTGGAAATATTAATAAATTCTTAATATTTATTTTTGTAAATTTGTTACAAAAAGATACAATGTGCACAACAAAATATAAATTTGATATTGATTTAATGGAAAATGTGTTGTATATTCAATTTACGAAAACGATTTAGAAATTTTAAGGGGGATAGATGGCAGCACGTAAGAGAGTTTCATTAAAAGATATAGCAGCTGCGTGCAAGGTATCTGTCGCAACAGTTTCAAAAGCGTTAAACGATCAGGCAGACATCGGACAGGAGACAAAGGATTACGTTCGCAGGACTGCCGAGTCGATGGGTTATTTTCCTAATTTTGCTGCAAAAGCACTAAAAACAAACAGAACTTATAATATAGGACTTTTGTTTATGGATGATTCCCAGAGCGGATTAACTCATAACTATTTTGCCAGAGTTATTGAGAGCTTTAAGAAAAAGATAGAAGAAAGGGGATATGACCTTACTTTTATCAGTAATAACAGAAGCTCACAGGGATATATGTCCTATCTGGCACATGCAAGATACAGAAATTTTGACGGAGTGGCTATAGCCTGTGTGGATTTCTACAATCCGGAGGTTGAAGAGCTTGTAAGAGGAAACATACCGGTTGTTACGATTGACCATGTTTTCAACGACAGATCAGCCATTGTATCCGATAACGTTATGGGCATGAAGGACCTTCTCACATATATATATGAGATGGGTCACAGGAAAATAGCTTACATACATGGTACAGATTCAGCGGTTACACAGAGCCGACTTAAAAGCTTCTATAAAACGGCGATGGATCTGGGGCTGGAGATTCCGGATGAGTACATCCTGGAAGTGGAGTATCGTGATACCGTAGGCGCGCAGAGAGCGACGGAGAAGCTTTTGGAATTGCCGGACAGACCGACATGCATATTGTATCCGGATGATTTTTCATCCTTTGGAGGCATAAATGCAATAAAACTCAAGGGTTTAAAAATACCGGATGATATTTCAATAGCAGGATATGACGGAATCGATATTGCGATGAAGTACAATCCGCAGCTCACAACAATTGTTCAGGATACGGATTTATTAGGAAGAAAAGCAGCCGAAAAGCTCATTGATTCCATCGAGAATCCAAGAACCACACTCAGTGAACAGGTAATTGTTCCGGGGCACCTGAACGAAGGAGAGACTGTAAAGCGTCTCATTTAATAAAGATTTAGAACGGCAAAAGCTGTTTTAAATAAATAACATTCATTTCATTACTTTTATGAAAAGGGAGGTAAAATTTCATGAAAAGAAAGTTACTTGGTGTATTGCTTTCTACAACAATGGTTGCAGGAATGATTGCTGGTTGCGGTGGCAACAGTTCAGCACCTGCTACAAGTGAGCCCGCAGCTGAGGAGCCCGCAGCTGAGGAGCCTGCAGCTGAAGAGACAGCTGAAGAGCCCGCTGCAGAGGAGACTGCTGAGGAGCCTGCAGCTGAGGAGGCTACTGAGGAAGCAACTGAAGAGACAACTGAAGAAGTTGCAGCAGATGAGGGTAAGGTACTCAACATCTATGCTTGGAACGAAGAGTTCAAGTCAAGACTTACAGATCACTATAAGGGATATGAAGAGGTTGACGCTACACACGGTAAGATCGGTGATGTAGATGTAGTTTGGAACATCACTCCCAGTGATGACAACGCTTATCAGAACAACCTTGATGAGACACTTCTTAAGCAGGCTGATGCAGCTGATGATGACAAGATCGATCTTTTCCTTGTTGAGGCTGACTACGCTCTTAAGTATGTAGATACAGATTACACAATGGCACTTGCAGATCTTGGTATCTCTGATTCAGATCTTGCAGATCAGTACACATATACACAGTCAATCGTAACAGACAGCAACGGTAAGCTTAAGGGATCTTCATGGCAGGCATGTTCTGCAGGTCTTATCTACAACCGTGACATCGCTAAGGAAGTTCTTGGAACTGACGATCCTGAAGAAGTTCAGGCAGCTGTAGCTGATTGGGATAAGTATGTTGAGACAGCTAAGAAGGTTCAGGAAGCTGGTTACACAATGTGCTCTGTAAACGACACATATCGTACATATTCTAACAACGTATCTGGTAAGTGGGTACAGGATGGCAAACTTGTTATCGATGATAACCTTATGAACTGGGTAAACGACTCTAAGGAACTTGTTGATGCTAAGGCTGAGAACACATATGACCTTTGGGGCGATGACTGGGCAAAGGGCAAGACTCCTGATGGAAAGATCTTCTGCTACTTTGGACCCGCTTGGTTCTTCAATTTCTGCCTTGATGCTGATCAGGATGGCACAGTAGCTAACCAGGGTGGTTGGGGTTACTGTGAAGGTCCTCAGGGTTACTTCTGGGGCGGCACATGGATCTGCGCAGCTACAGGCACAGACAATGCTAGTCTTGTAAAGGATATCATCCTTACAATGACAACAGATAAGGACGTTCTTAAGGAAATCGCACAGAAGGATGCTGACTGTGTAAACAGCAAGACAGTTCTTAACGAGCTTGCATCTGATGATTCAGGTAACCTTGCTCTTCTTGGCGGACAGAACCCTTATGCACAGCTTGCAGCAGGTGCTGAGACAGTAGATCTTTCAAACCTTTCTGCATACGATCAGGGATGTAACGAAGAGTTCCAGAACGCAGCAAAGAACTACTTCGAAGGCAATGCAACTCTTGACGAGGCACTTGATATGTTCAAGAAGGCTGTAGTTGAGAAGTATCCTGAGGTTACAACAGACTGATATAAATAATAAAGGCAAAAAGCCTGTGAATTAGATTATGAGGGGATTAGCAGGGCGCATGGAGTTTTCCAATGCGCCCTGTATAATGAATATCTTTAATCTGACATTTACGAAACGCCCCAATAGATGATTTGGGAAGAGATAGAAAAGGGGAATGCTTATGAATAAAAAGAGTAAAGTCGTAAGCTACAATAAATGGGGATACATTTTCCTTATTCCTTTTATTGTTGTTTATCTTGTTTTTCAGATGGTACCGCTTGTAACTACCGTCTACAATTCTTTCTTTGAGAATTACCGTTCAGGTCTTACACAGATTGGACCCAACTTTGTGGGACTTAAGAATTATGTAACTATTATTACAAACGGCGATCTGCCGACTTATCTTAAAAACACTTTGATAATGTGGGTTATGGGCTTTGTGCCTCAGATTCTTTTGTCGCTTCTTCTTGGTGCATGGTTCACGGATCCGTCACTTAGACTTAAGGGACAGGCATTTTTCAAAACAGTTATTTACATGCCCAACCTGATCATGGCATCCGCATTTTCAATGCTGTTCTTTACATTATTTGCTAATACAGGACCGATCAACTCACTTCTTTTACAGCTTGGAGTGATCAAAGAGGCATATCAGTTCATGTCTCATGTATGGTCTGTTCGCTCACTTATTGCATTCATGAACTGCGTTATGTGGTTTGGAAATACGACAATTCTTCTGATGGCCGGAATGATGGGTATTGACCCTTCACTCTTTGAGGCAGCTCAGGTTGACGGAGCTACAGCTACTCAGATTTTCTATAAAATAACATTACCGCTGCTTAGACCTATCCTTGTTTTCGTTATGATCACATCACTCATCGGCGGACTGCAGATGTTCGATGTTCCTCAGATTTTGACAAACGGAACAGGTGATCCGATGCGTTCATCAATGACTCTGATCATGTATCTGAATAAGCATCTGTTCAGTAAGAACTATGGACTTGGTGGTGCACTTTCAGTATTTATGTTCATCATTACCGGAATTCTCAGCCTTATTGTATTTAAGTTCACAGCTTCCGGTGAGACAAAGAAGAAACACTAAAATAGAGCATTTGCTTTATTATCATTGATTTAGAGAGGAAAAGAATATGGCAGCTGATTCAAGTATGGCTTTAGAAAATAGAAGCCTTATGGCGGGACAGAAAGAGAATGGTGCTTCTGTTCAGGTCAGAAGAGTAATTTCATATGTTGTGCTGATCCTGGTATCTTTCCTGTGCTTATTCTGGTTCTATGTGCTTTTCATTAACTCAACCAGATCACATCAGGAACTTAGTGCAGGCTTTACAGCAATTCCCAGCACACATCTTATTGAAAACTGGACAAACCTTAAAAATGGTACATTACCGATTTTTAACGGTATTTTTAACTCGCTTTTAATAGCAGTTGTTACTGCAGTATTATCAACATATTTTTCAACAATGACTGCTTATGCTATTCATGCATATGATTTTAAATTGAAGAACTTTATGTTTACTTTCATCCTTATGGTCATGATGATTCCCGCACAGGTAACTGCGCTCGGTTTCTTACAGTTGATCGGAAAGATGGGACTTGATGATTCATTTATTCCGCTGACAATTCCTGCAATTGCTGCTCCTTCCGTATTTTTCTACATGAAGCAGTATATGGATTCAACTCTTCCGCTATCACTTATTGAGGCTGCAAGAATTGATGGATCAGGTGAGTTCAGAACCTTCAACAGTATTGTATTACCTCTTATGAAGCCCGCTATTGCGGTTCAGGCGATCTTTACCTTTGTAAGTAGCTGGAATAACTACTTCACACCTGCACTTGTGCTTCATACAGATACCAAGAAGACACTTCCTATTCTTATTGCACAGCTTCGTGCAGCAGACTGGCTGAAGTTCGATATGGGACAGGTTTATGTAATGATTGCATTCTCAATCTTCCCTGTAATTATTGTATATCTGCTCCTTTCAAGATACATCGTTGGTGGTGTCACTCTCGGTGGTGTAAAGGGTTGATATAAACTTTATACTTACTCTTTTTAAATAAGCGTTAGTAAAGGAAAACCACGGCATGTTATGTGCCGTGGTTTTCTGCATGTGCGCCTTGCGGCGCACTGTTTTATGTATTTTGTAACAATATATCAATGTAACATCTCAAAACTCTTCAAAGAACCACTGCCGCTTCCTACAAAGGTGAGGTACAGAGCGTTAACTCCGGTTATGGGAGCGAAGCTGCAGGTTCCTTCTTTCCAGATATTCTGGGAATCAACCTTGATTTCTCCGAGGACTTCTCCATCCCATTTTGTTTTCACCTGGACAACTCCGTTGAAATAGCCTCTTGTTTTGATTTTAAGGCCTGTTACAGCCTTCATATCAAAGTATTTGAAGCCCGCTGTGGAATTATTGCAAAACTGTCTTATATAGCCGATTTCGGGATCTCCGTCGCCGCCATCCTGAACAACCCTGGGACCTTCGCCGCCAACGTAGATGTCATGCTTTTCCGTAAACAGATTGCAAGCTATATATGCGGGATATTCGCCTACATCGGATAAAGGTCCGCCGTTAAGGCCGCAGGAGGTTATCTCCGCCTGAATTATGCTTCCATCAGGCTTAAATTCAAGCTTTTCAGCGCATCCCTGTCTGGAATACCAGGTGTTATTTGTATGTCTGTGATAGAAGATATACCATGAATCGCCGATTTGAACCATGCTTCCGTGGTTATTTGCACCTGATGCCATGGACATATCTGCTTTTTTGTAAGAATCGATATGTAAATCACAGTTACTTACAATAACACCGCCATAGGTAAACGGTCCCTCGGGACTGTCGGAAGTAGCGTAGCAGAGCTCATGCATTACTTCTGAGGAATAGATAAAGTAATATTTTCCGTCTTTTTTCCTTATAGAAGGTGCTTCGAAGAAAGCATGTCCTTCATATTCAGTTCCTTTGCTGTAGCAGCTACCGGGAGCAACGATTACGGGAGCTTTTTCTACTGTAAGCATGTCCGGACCAAGTACTGTCAGCATAGCACCGTGTCTGGATTTATCACCATGTCCGCAGAAGCCGGTGAAGAGATAAGTCTTATCGCCTTCCGTAAGTACTCCGGGATCAAACTGGGGTTCGTCGCCTTCTTTGTCGCCGAGTTTTGTTCCGTCCGGATAGTGAACATATCCGAGGAATTCATATTTTCCTGCGGGAGTATCGCACACTGCAACAGAAACGATTGATATTTTATCAAGTACATAGTATAGGTAATATCTGCCATCGGGGCCCACAGTCACGTCAGGGGCATAGAGGCACATGTGGCCGTCCTTGTTGAGCGGATCAGCGGTCTTTGGATAGATAACTCCTTCGTAGTGCCAATCTCCGAGATTGGCAACTGGAGCGGACCAGCATACATAGTCGCCTAGGCAGAAAGTCTCGCCATTATACAGGTCGTGTGAACCGTATACATAGACTCTGTCGCCGAATACATAAGGTTCTCCGTCCGGAATGTATTCCCAGGAGGGAAGATAGGGGTTAACTGCCTGCTTTTTACCTGTTATTCCAAGTCTTATGCCGCCTTCCTTTTGAGGAGTGGCACCTCTGCCATCAAATACCATCTCAGCGCGATTTTTATCGGTGTAGGGCTCCCATACGGGAAGATCTTCGCCGTCCCATCCTTTTCCGTTAGGATCGCCGGTTTTAATAAAGTTGGCAAACATATCGCACATTTTTCTTGCGAGTTCAAAATGTCTTCCCTCAAAGGGTCTCCAGCATTTTCCAAGAGACTCAAAGAAGAACCAGAGGTCTACGGAATGGAAGGTTCCGGGGGTGTCATCGCCCGGGATATCGGGATCAAATCTGTAATAGTAGTGATTCTGATTTCTGCCGTTTTTCTCTGCATCAAGGAAGACAGTCTTAACAGACAGCTCTACGCTGCTTTCGCCATCGATCTGGAACTCGTCTGTGGTATTTCCGGAAATAACCGGTACCGGAGCATTTCTTCCCTCAAGGAACTTTACGGCAGGATCCTCCTTGCAGAATATGCCGTCCTGAATAGGGAACATGCGGGGATGAGACTGCGCAAACTCACCATATTTTTCTCTGAGAGTAAAGACATCAATTTTTCTTGCTTCTTCAAGCGTTTTTACTCCGACAAATTCAAAGAATTCTTCACCGAGCTTCTCAGCCTTAGGCAAAGCAAGGGGTTTAAAAATATCATCTGTCATTTTTGGATGATGAATCATGCCGCTGATAACAACGGCACCCTTGATTTTGTCGAAGTTATCATCGCATGCGAGTTGGTGCATTGTGCTGCCGCCACCTGCAGACTGACCTGCGATAGTAATCTGATCGGGATTTCCGCCAAATGCGGCAATGTTTCTGTAAACCCACTCGAGACCTGCTTTCTGGTCGAGAAGGCCGAAGTTTCCGGGAGCATCCGGTGCTTCCTTCGTTATCTCCGGGTGAGAGAGGAAGCCAAGGTGATTTAAGCGATAATTAACGCTAACAACAACGATTCCGCGTCTTGCCAGCTTTTCGCCATCGAATTCCATCTCAGCTGTGTAGCCCCACTGAAAACCGCCGCCGAAGTACCATACTAGTACGGGGAGCTTTTCGTCTGTCTTTTTTGCAGGAGTCCATACATTTAAGTACAGGCAGTCCTCATCCATCGGAATTTCGGGATCAACGTGCCACTCTCTGCAGTAAATGTCGGTTCCAAGGCCCGGGGTATCCTGCACGGAAATGGGGCCGTATTCATAGGCGTTTAGTGTGCCTTCCCAGTCTTTGCAGGGCTGAGGCGCACGCCATCTGTTTTCGCCAACAGGCGGAGCAGCGAAGGGGATTCCCTTGTAAACGGTTATTCTGGGATCTGAGCCCGGAAGGCCTTTAACCGCTCCGTTTTCAACTTTAGTCTGTCTAAGCATTTCTTTTAATCCTCCATTTAAAGTTTCCTACTTTATACCTATTCTCTATTTTGATTGTAGCTATATTGGATTTCCGAGGTCTATGCGAATCTTGCTTTTTGTTTTCTAAAGATTGCTATGCACTACGCAATTTATGCAAAAAAATCAGCAATTAGTTTGTGGAAAGTAATGCCTGTTATCAATAAAATTTATTGTAGATTGGTATAAATATAGGGATTTGCGGTTTTCGCAAGATTTGGGAGGCAGTAATGCAGGTTTTAGAAGAAATGAACATGAAGGAAGTTTTTGCTAATATAAAACTTTCTAAAGCGGTAAAGGGTCTGTCTGAGCATAACCCGGTTATGACGCAGAGATTTGGTGCAGATCCGTATGCGCTTGTTTACGACGGAAGGGTTTATCTGTATATGACAGGAGATAAGCCTATGTATGATGCTGATGGCAAGCTTTTGGAAAATACATACAGCAATATTAATACAATATGTGTTGTATCATCCGAGGATCTTGTGAACTGGACCGATCATGGTACTGTCTATGCGGCATCAGAGACCGGTGCGGCAAATTGGGGTGCTAATTCTTGGGCTCCAGCTGCGGCATATAAAAATATTGATGGAAAAGACAAATTTTTCCTTTATTTTGCAAATAATGGAAATGGAATAGCAGTTCTGTCCGCGGACAGTCCGGTAGGTCCGTTCACGGATCCTATTAACGGGCCGCTTATTTCCAGACAGACACCTAACTGCGCGGAGGTTACATGGCTTTTTGATCCCGCAGTTTTAATGGATGATGACGGAAGCGCTTATTTATATGTAGGAGGCGGTGTTCCTTCTCTTGAAATGGCTGCAAATCCGGGTACGGCAAGAGTTGTAAAACTTGGCGACGATATGATCAGTCTTGCTTGTGATCCTCAGCCTATTGAGAATGTTCCTTTCCTGTTTGAGGATTCCGGAATCAATAAGATGGGCGGGAAGTATTTCTATTCATATTGCTCAAATTTTAGCATGACGCCAGAAGATGAGGAGAAGGAAGGCTATTTGCAGGGAGAAATCGTAACACTTGTGTCCGATTCACCTATGGGACCGTTTAAGCGTTATAAGCCTGTTTTAAGAAATCCTGAGCATTTCTTTGGACTTGGCGGAAACAACCATCATTGCATGTTTGAGTTTAAGGGAAACTGGTATATCACATATCATGCCCGCATTCTTGAGGAAGCGATGGGAATGAATGGCGGATACAGAAGTACAAATATAGATGTACTTGAGATTGAAAATGGCGGTCCGTCCGTTTCAAAGGGAACCCGAAACGGAGTTGTACAGCTTTCTCACCTTAATCCGTATGATGAGGTAAAGGCAGTGACCATGGCAAATTCTGCCGGAATAGACACTGTGCAATATGGTGAAGAGGCAGAGAGATGCGGTTCGGGTGATATGATTGTCACCGGGATGAGTGATGGAAGCTGGATTGGCGTTAGCGGTGCTGATTTTGGAAATGAAGAGCCTTTTGAAATTTGTCTTAAAGTCGGCGGCAATGGATCAGGTGCTATCCGCGTGAGCCTGGACAGACCGGACGGTGAGGTTCTTGCCTATGTTCCGGTGGAGGAACAGGACAACGAGGTAGCGGATGTGTTTGTCTCTTTGGATAAGACCCCGAGCGGAGTACACGATGTATTCTTTACTTTTGCCGGAGAAGGATATGAATTACATTCATGGAGATTTGTGAAATGATTAAAGAGAAGGTTTCCTTAGGGACAATAAATCCTATAATTCCGATGGATTATCCGGATCCGGATGTAATTCGTGTTGGGGATGTATACTATCTGGCCACTACAACTATGCATTTTTTTCCGGGATGTGAGATATTGAGATCATATGATCTGCTTCACTGGGAACACGCATCTTATGTATATGACAGGCTTGATGATACGCCCGGACAGCGACTTGCGGATGGTGAGAATATCTACGGAAAAGGTATGTGGGCTCCGTGTCTCAGATATCATAACGGTAGTTATTATCTGAGCTTTTGCGCTAACGACACGCAAAAGACGTATTTGTATAAGGCGGATTCAATTACAGGTCCATGGAAGAAGCAATATATTGAAGGTTTTTATCATGATGCGAGCATTTTGTTTGATGATGACAGGGTTTTTATCGCATTTGGTAACAGGGAGATAAAGCTGGTTGAGCTTGACAGTGACCTCAAGGGACCCAAGGAAGGCGGACTTCAGAGGGTGCTTGTGAAGGAGGAAGGCAATAATTTTCTTTCATATGAAGGGTGCCACTTCTACAAGATAAATGATAAATACTATCTTTTCCTGGTACATTCTCTGCCGGACAGATGGATGAGAACGCAGAATTATTTTGTTTCATCTTCTCTTGAAGGTGAATTTCGTGGGGGAGAGATATTTTGCGACGATATGGGATACTTCGGACAGGGAGTTGCCCAGGGGGGTATAGTGGATACTCCGGACGGACACTGGTTTACAATGCTCTTTCAGGATAGGGGCGGAGCCGGAAGAACACCGTTCCTGTTGCCGCTTCGATGGAAGGGAGCAGTTCCGTTTATAGAGGAAAATGGCAGACTTCCTGCAGAGATAGAGTTGTGCAATGCAGATCCCGGCTATGAATATCTGCCGCTTTGCGGAAGCGATGATTTTAGCGAAAGCGGGAAGATATCTGATGTGACTGATGGAAGAAAAACTGAAAAGCGGGAATATGACTGCTTCGGCATGAAGAGCTTTTGGCAGTTCAATCACCAGCCGGAGATGTCTCTTGTAAAGCAGGACACAAAAAAGAAAAGATTTCTCATACAAACCGACAGGCTTTGTGAGAGGTTTGATAAGGCGATAAACTCTTTGACGCAGAGAATGACGCTGCCTCGAAGCAGAGCAAGTGTTATTGTAAATGTCGAAGGATTAAAGGATGGTGACAGGGCCGGAATCGGCATTTTGTGTGAAGAATACTGCTATCTTGCCATTGAAAAGACAGAAAAGGGCAACGAGCTGCTTCTTATCTCCAACGAGGAGGGAGAAGAAGTAGAGAAATGCAGAGAATTTTTGGGAAATGATAAAGCTTATGCTTTCAGAATAGATGCAAATACCTTTGCACCTGTCGGTAATGCGACGGTATTCTGGAAGAAGCTTTCCGAAAAAGATTTCAATCCGATTCCATTTTCAAAGAGTCTTAAATTCACTCTGGCGCACTTTACCGGCTGTAGATTCGCGCTGTTTATGTTTAGTAAAAAGAACATCGGCGGAGAAGCTGCATTTTCAGAATTTAAATATGAGGTGTATTAAAAAACAGGGAAACGC
Organism: Butyrivibrio sp. WCD2001; assembly: GCF_000424485.1. NCBI lineage: Bacteria > Bacillati > Bacillota > Clostridia > Lachnospirales > Lachnospiraceae > Butyrivibrio > Butyrivibrio sp. WCD2001. The sequence goes on from NZ_AUJZ01000006.1 coordinate 76,202, forward strand.
TTATATGGGCGTTTCCCTGTTTGGTTTCTTAATAGTAGTTCTTTAATCAAATTATACTTGTAGCAAAGGAGTCTTTTTCAATTACCTGCTCATTGGCATCCGCTGCGTCATTTTTGTTATGGCTGAAGAGTGCTCTGTACTCTCCGGGAGTGCATCCTTTCTTGGCCTTGAAGGTTCTGTTAAAGGTAGAAATGCTCGAAAATCCGGCCTGAAGAGCAACATCTGTTATTGAAAGATCGTGCTGTGAGAGCAGGATTTCAGAGGCTTTGATGCGGCGACCTATAAGATAATCGTAAAAGGTGCTGTTCATGTACTCTTTGAAGAGTCTGGTGAAGTGGAACTTTGAAAAACCGCTGAAATCAGCAACTTCATCAAGGGTAAGGTCTTCGGTATAATGTTCGTCAATATATTCAAGAACGCCGTTAAGTCTTGTGAAATAATCTCTCCTCTTGTTCGGGCTGCTCTCAGTAAACAGATGAATCTGGTTGAGCTGACATCTGGTTAACAGGGTAAAAGCCTGAAGGAGATTAGCATAAATTGAAAATTCATAAAATTCCGTATTCTGGAAATATTCGTTCCAAATCTGTGTGAAAAGGTCATAGATTTCGCTGTAAACAGGCGCATAACTCTCGGGAGTTATGTGAATGCAGCTGTTTTTTACAAACAGCATACCGGTATAGTCCTTGACCTGTGAGAAGAAATCTACATTAAAAAGGCATATGAAGCGAGCTCCGCTCTCGGGAGCATGAAGATGGTGCATTTTACGGGGAGAAATCATGAGAATTTCTCCGGGAAGCACGTGATGAGGCTCGTTATCTATATCCACATCATAATAATTATCGATGGGAATGATCACTTCCATAGCATCGTGCCAATGGGGCAGATAATCACTGGTCTCGACATTATACCAGATGCGAACGGACGCATCCTTGGGGAAAATACTGTTTTCCTTTTCGGCGACCATGACCCTGTTTCTGAAATCGGTATTCTGCTGATAAAAGTTAAGATTGAGATTTTTCTTGCTGTTCTTCATAGTACCCTCTTAGTTATAAAACCAATATTCGACAAATAGATATTTGCTATTTATACGCAATTATTGCGAAACGCAATCTTATATTTCCGTACTTTAGCATATATTGCTGGATATAGTAAATAGAAAAAGCCCTATTTTAGCAAGTTTGTGAAATGCGTACAAGAAATGCATGCAAAATTTGGACTTAAAAAAGCAATAAGTGAGAATTAAATAGCAACAACAAAGAAGAAAAATTTTGCTCAAGGTTGTAGCCCACATTTTGCGATTATGAACAGAATATGTTCTATATATAAACTAATTATTAAAAAGGGGTGCATGCAAAAATACGGTATTGTATAATATTAACAAAAAGTGACTCCGTTTTTTGGGAAGTGTCTAGCAATAAGCGCGTATGGAAAAGCAAAATATGATAAGCATATTATTCTGTAAACGGCTAAACTTTAGTAACAGTACAGCTTTTAAGACTTTTAGCAAATTTTGAGAAGTAGAAAGGAATATTTCGGGATGAAATATGATCTTATAAAGCGCCGAAGGGTTGACGTCGCGGCATTACTGATGGCAGCGGCAATAATCGGTACAGGATGCGGACAAACCCCTGTAGGAAGCACTACTGAGACAAATAATGCGGAGGAGATAACCGCAACATCTGATGATTCAAATAATGAGCAGCAAGACACTGCAGATGAAGATGATAATAATGAAGCTTCTAATATAGAAGAAAGTGCTGAAGAAGAAACGGAGGCAGAAGAAGCTGAAGAGGAAAAGAGCGACGAAGAAAACGATGATAGCGCTAAAGAGAGCGAGGAGGAAGAGTTGCCTGCACTAAAGGACAGTGTTGAAAAAACAATGGGATGCAGGTTCGGATGTGCAATAACAGGGCAGGAGCCTTGGGATCTGAGCGTTTGGGATATAGTAACCAAGCATTTTAATTGTGTAACACTTGGAAATGAGTTGAAACCGGATTCGTTGTTCGGATACAGCAACGGAAAGTGTCCGGGAACTGAAGAAGCCGAGCTTAACGGCGAGACGATAACAGTTCCGGTTCTTACTTTTAAGAATCCCGAGAAGATTCTCGACAAGATACTTAAATGGAACGAAACTCATCCGGATCAGGCGCTGCAGGTAAGAGGACATGTTTTACTGTGGCATTCACAGACTCCCGAGTGGTTCTTCCATGAGGATTATGATAAGGAAAAGCCTTATGTGACAGCCGAAGAGATGGATAAGCGTCAGGAATGGTACATAAAGTCAGTGCTTGAACATTTTGTTGGCGAAGACAGTAAATATAAGGATCTGTTCTATGGCTGGGATGTTGTAAATGAAGCGATTTCCGATTCGACAGGAACCTACAGAACGGATACGGAGAGGCCGGATGAAGATCTCTCAGAGGATACACATGGTGGCAACTCAAGCTGGTGGCACGTATATCAGAACGAAAGCTTCATTATAAATGCTTTCAAATATGCAAATAAATATGCACCTGAGTCGCTTGAGCTTTATTACAACGATTATAACGAGTGTAATGCCAAGAAGAGAAGTGGAATCTTAAAGCTTCTCGAAGCGGTAAAAGCTGAGGAGGGTGCTCCCGGAGAGGGAACAAGACTTACGGCGATGGGTATGCAGGGACATTACAGCGTAAGCGGTCCTTCAACAGCTGAGTTTGAGACTTCTGTAAAAGCATACGGAGAAGCGGTTGGAAATATTCAGATCACTGAGTGGGATCTTTCGGCCAGTGATTCTTATGACAGCAGCGATCCGGCATCGGTTGAGGCTGAGTACGAGAAGAACAGAAAGCAATACAACCTTCTATATTATGTACTTAAGTCAGCACAGAAAGCCGGAACCGCAAAAGTGACAGGAATGACTTTCTGGGGAACCATTGATAAGTATTCATGGCTTCAGTTCCGCTCCAATGTAGGCGGTGGTAATAAATCGGGACAGTCACAATGTCCGCTTCTATTTGATAGTAAATATGAGCCTAAACCGAGTTTCTGGGTATTTGCAGAGACAGATTCGGAATAAAAGAATTTGGTGGATAACATGAAAAAGACTTCCAGAACAATTTTAATTGTAGTCGGCGTTTTAGCAGTTCTGATTGGAATATGCGTACTTCTGTCGATGAGAGATGTGGATGATTTCCATAATAAATATGAAGGATCAGATCTTTCGGTTGATGTTGAAGGTATGGAAAGGACAGGAACCTACACACTTTACCTGAATGGACATGCAGATGCAGATAAACCGAGTGAGTCAATAGACATTGATCTGTATAATAATCAGAGCGAAGGAGATGTTCATGAGGAGGACAGTCCTGAGGGAGATGTAGAGAAAGCTCTCTACACAGAGACAGGATCCAAGGTGACTTGGAAGGTCAATGTACCTAAGGCTGGATTGTATAACCTCTATGTTAACTACTTCCTTCCCGAATCCAGAGGAGTTCCGGCAGAGAGATCGGTTTTGATCAATGGGGAAGCGCCTTTCGAGGATGCAAGAAACATCACATTCACAAGAATATGGACTGATGGCGGTGATGTTAAAGTAGATAACCAGGGTAATGAGATAAGACCTACACAGACAGAGGTTTTTGACTGGCAGAGTGCATACTTCAGAGATGACATGGGATTCATTACAGAACCTTATCAGTTCTACTTTGAACAGGGCGAGAATGAACTCACACTCGAAGCGGTAAATGAGCCGATGCTTATTTCAGAACTTCAGGTTAAGGCAATTGAACAGCCCAAGACATACGCAGAGTATTCTGCAGAGGTTGGTGGCAAGGACGGTTCAGATACAGCCAAGACATTTATTCAGACAGTACAGGGTGAAGATTCAACATTAAGATCAGAATCTTCATTATATGCAAAATATGACAGATCTTCACCGACAACTGTTCCCAACAGTGTTACACATACAGTTCTTAACTATGTCGGTGGTGACAGCTGGAGAAGTTCCGGACAGTGGATTGAGTGGGATGTTGAGGTTCCTGAGGATGGATTATACAACCTGATGATTAAGGGACGTCAGAATTACTCAAGAGGTTCTGTATCAAGCAGACGAGTTCTTATTGATGGCGAGGTTCCTTTTGATGAGCTTAACGAGGTGTCATTCCCGTTCGAAAACGACTGGAACAGCTTAACACTTGCAGATGAAAACGGAACACCTTACAACATTTTCCTCACAAAGGGTACACATACAGTAAGACTTGAGGCTACCCTCGGAGGACTTGGTGAGATCCTTGAAGAGCTTGAGGATTCAACCTACAGACTCAACCAGATTTACAGAAGAGTACTTGTATATACAGGAGCAAATCCTGATATTTACAGAGATTATCATATTGAAAAGACCTATCCTGAAATTATGGAAGCTATGGATCTTGAATCCAAGCGTCTCTATAAGATAGTAGATGACATGGTTGCATTCAGTGGACAGAAAGCAGATCAGATAGCATCAGCGCAGACAGTAGCGCAGCAGCTTGAGAGATTCTGCAAAAAGCCTCAGAAGATAACCACAGAGTTTACAGCATTTAAGGATAATATCACAGCACTTGGTACCGCATCACTGAACATGAGTGATACAAAACTGGATATCGATTATCTGGTAGTATCAGGTACCGGAGTACAGCCTAAGAAAGACAAGGCAAACTTCCTTTCAAAGAGCGGACATGAGATTAAGTCTTTCGTAGCATCATTCTTCGTTGATTACAATTCAGTCGGTGATGTATATGATGCAAACGGATCAGATAAAGTAGTTAAGGTTTGGATACTTACAGGACGTGATCAGGGTACAATTCTTAAGTCAATGGTGGATGATACCTTTACACCTGAGAGCGGAGTAAAGGTTAACGTAGAAATCGTTGCACCTGATGCGCTGCTTAACGCAGTACTTGCAGGAAGAGGACCGAACGTAGTTCTTTCAGTCGGTGCCGATCAGCCTGTAAACTACGCACTTCGTGGTGCTGCAGAAGATATTACACAGTTTGAGGGATGGGAAGATGTTCTTGCTCACTATTCCGAGAGCTCATATGAGCAGTACAGACTTGACGGGCATGTATACGGAATTCCGGAGACACAGACCTTTAACGTAATGTTCTATAGAAAAGACGTACTTGAGGAGCTTGGACTTGAGCCTCCGCAGACCTGGCAGGAACTTATAGAGATGATGCCCACAATTCAGGGCAGCAACCTCTCAGTCGGAATACCTACCGCAGCAGGTAACAGTGGTTCAGCAACAGCTTCAACCGCTATCATGTCAAGCACACCTGATCTTTCAATGTACTTCTCACTGCTTTACCAGTATGGCGGCGATATGTACAACGATAATGGTACAAAGACAACCGTCAATACCGAGGCAGGCGTTAAGGCATTTGATGATTATGTAAGATATTTCAACGATTATGGTCTTCCGGTTATCTATGATTTCGTAAGTAGATTCAGATCGGGAGAGATGCCGATAGGTGTAGCACCTTATTCAACATATAACACACTTATGGTATCAGCACCTGAGATAAGAGGTCTTTGGGACTTCACACTTATACCCGGAACAGAGAAATCCGATGGAAGCATTGACCGTTCAGATTTCATCACCGGTAGTGCAACAATGATGATCAAGGAAGAGGATGAAGAGCTCAGAAAAAATTCATGGGAATTCATGAAGTGGTGGGCTGAGCCTGATACACAGATCAGATTTGGTCGTGAAATAGAGGCCCTCCTCGGTTCTTCCGCAAGATATGCTACAGCAAACAGAGACGCATTTAAGAATCTGTCCTGGAGCGCAGAAGACATAGAAGTACTTGATGATCAGTGGGATCAGACAGTTGGAATCAGAGAGGTTCCCGGCGGATACTTCACCGGACGTCATATCTCCAACGCGATACGTAAGGTAATAAATGAAAAGGTTGACTCACGAGAGACAATCATTGACTACTCGATCCTGATAGATGAAGAGATTGTAAAGAAGAGGAAAGAGTTTGGTATGCCGGTTGAAGAATAGACCGGTACGGGCACAGAAATCCGAGATATTTAGGAGAGAAAGAATGAAAGAGTATCTTCAAAAATACTTCACCCTGCGCAAACATGAAGCGCGGGTGGCAGTTAAAAAGGCGAAAAATCGAAAAATGTGCTATCTCTTTCTTGCACCCTATGCGATTTTATTCACCATGTTTTATATTTTTCCGGTTGTGGCATCCATATATTTTAGTTTTACATATTACAACATATTGGAAGCTCCGCGATTCATCGGTCTGCAGAATTACATCAGCCTGATTCTGCAGGACGACATCTTCCTAATCGGTGTGAAGAACACGCTGTTGATTGCAGTAATTACCGGACCGCTTGGCTACATAATGTCCTTCCTTTTTGCCTGGCTGATTAACGAATTGCCAAGATGGGTACGAAGTATAGCAGTCATGCTGTTTTACGCACCGTCGATCGCGGGAAACTGTTATGTTATCTTCTCTGTATTCTTCAGAGGTGATGCATACGGTTATGTAAATGCATTCTTGATGAATGTCGGAATTATTGACAAGCCGATCTTATGGCTCATCAATCCGCAGTACATGTTACCGGTTTGTATGGGAGTTATCCTTTGGATGAGTCTTGGCTCAGGATTCCTTTCCTTCGTGGCAGGTCTCCAGGGCGTAGATAAATCTCAGTTTGAAGCCGGCTACATGGATGGTGTAAAAAACCGTTGGCAGGAGCTTTGGTACATCACACTTCCCAACATGAAGCCCATGCTTATGTTCGGTGCCGTTATGTCAATAACACAGGCATTCAACGTATGTGAAGTCACAATGGCTCTTTGCGGATATCCCAGTACCGATTATGCAGCAAGAACAATCGTTACTCACCTGTTTGACTACGGTTTTTCAAGATTTGAAATGGGATATGCATGTGCTATAGCGACAATTCTGTTTTTGATGATGATCTTATGTAACAAAGCAATTCAAAGTCTCTTGAGGAGAGTGGGAACCTGACATGAGTAAATTAAGCAGCAAGAAAAAAATTGAAAAAGAAGAGAAAGAACAGGTTTACCGTAAAAAGCTGATAAAGAGAAGGAAACCTAACCGTTCAATCGTAGGAGACTTTTTCCTTTACTTATTCCTGGTACTGGTTGCCATGGTAATGGTTTTCCCGATCGTTTATGCGGTAAGTAGTGCGCTGAAGCCTCTTGATGAACTGTTTAAGTTCCCGCCTACGATTTTCCCTCAGCATCCGACACTTGATAACTTCTCGGATTTGTTTGTAACAATGGGAAAATCCTGGGTAACCTTTTCAAGATACCTGTTTAATACAGTATTTATCACATTTGTAGGAACATTCGGACACCTGATCATTTCATCTATGGCGGCATTCGTACTTGCTAAGTATGAATTCCCCGGAAACCAGACATTCTTCAAACTGGTTACAGTAGCCATGATGTTCACAGGTTATGTAACAGCAATTCCGAACTACATTATTTTGAACAAACTTGGATGGATTGATACCTATTGGGCAATCATAATACCTGCGTTTGCAGCACCTATGGGACTCTTCCTTATGAAACAGTTTATGGAAGGTCTTCCGACTTCACTTATTGAAGCGGCAAAAATTGATGGCGCAAATGAGTGGAAGGTATTTTCAGGAATAGTAATGCCGAACGTTAAACCGGCGTGGATGACACTTATCATCTTCTCGGTGCAGAGACTCTGGAACGACAGAGCGGCAACCTTTATCTATTCTGAAGAAAAGAAAACTCTGGTATTTGCCCTTCAGCAGATTCAGAGCGGTGGTATCGCAAGAACAGGTCAGGGTGCAGCCGTACTGGTTGTAGTAATGATCGTACCGATTATCATCTTTGTATTCTCTCAGAGCCAGATCCTCGAGACAATGGCTAGTTCAGGTCTTAAGGACTGATGAAGAACATTACCATACCATATTTGGAAAGGTGTTAGTTATGCAGACTATGAAAAAAATCGTAAAGGGAGCAGCTGCTGTTCTGGCAGGACTTGTGGTAATAACCGCCACTCCTTTAACGACATACGCAAGTGAATACGGATATACCTATAACTACGATTATTGGGGAGATGTTCAGGAAAGCCCTGATTTCTACACAGTTTGTAAGGTATTTACCGCATCAGACCTGGGACTTGATAAAAACTTAAGCAGCCCGGACGGAATTTTTGCTTACGGTAACATGATATACCTCTGTGACAGCGGTAATAACCGTATCCTTGAACTTAAGAGAGATTCCGCTGAAAAGCTTGAACTGGTAAGAATCATAGATTCATTCGAGGGAGACTGTGAGGTAAAGACATTCTCCAATCCCACGGATGTGGCTATTTCGGAGAGCGGAGAATTCTATATCGCCGATCAGGGCAACGCCAGAGTATTAAAGCTTGATAAAGACTTAAATTACGTGATGGAATTCACAAAGCCCGATGACAATACTCTTGATCCGAGCCTTGTATTCCAGCCCAAGAAACTGGCAATTGATTCAGCGGGCCGTGTGTATTGCATAGCAACCGGAATCAACAAAGGTCTTATCAAATATGAAAATGACGGAACTTTTTCAGGATTTGTCGGAGCTACACCGGTTAAATTCGATTGGACCGATTACATTTGGAAGAAATTTGCTTCTCAGGAACAGAGAGCGAAGATGGTATCCTTTGTTCCTACAGAGTATGAAAATATCTTCATGGATTATGAAGGCTTTATATATGCAACAACTGCCATAAATGAAGATAAGGCAAGCAAAACTGACAATGCAGTCAGAAAGCTCAACCTCGTTGGAAGTGACATTCTTGTACATAACGGAGAATGGGGAATCCTCGGAGATCTTTACTGGGGTTCCGGTGGTGGATATGAAGGACCTTCAGTATTTACTGACGTAACTGTCATGGAGAATGATATATACGTTTGTCTCGACAGAAACAGAGGCAGATGTTTCGGATATGATGATCAGGGAAATATCGTGTTCTGCTACGGTGGAAACGGTAATATGAACGGATATTTCAGAAAGCCTACTGCAATTGACTGCATAGGTCACGACCTTTATGTAGTGGATGCGCTGGACAACTCAATCACGGTTTTCGTACCTACAGAGTTTGGACAGACAGTATACAACGCAGTAGAGCAGTTCGACCAGGGTAAGTACACCGAGTCTGGTGAGTCCTGGGAGAAAGTAATGAAGCAGAACGGTAACTACGATCTTGCATATATTGGAATAGGAAGATCACTTCTTCGTCAGAAGCGCTATAAGGAAGCTATGAAGTACTTCGAGCTCAAGTATGACGATGATAATTATTCCAAAGCTTATAAGCAGTACCGTAAGGAATGGGTAGAAGATCATATTGTCTGGATTGTAATTGTTATTCTGGCATTATTCCTTATTCCTCTTGGAACCGGAAGAATCAAGAAAATCAGACATGAGATTGACACTGCAGATATTTTCATGAATTTACAGGACGGAGAAAAATAATGGCAGCTATCACAAAAGAGAAATATGATCGATATATTGACTCGCTGAAGTTTGCTCTATACTGCATCACTCATCCGCTTGACGGATTCTGGGATCTTACGCACGAAAAGAGAGGAACTTACGCAGCAGCTAACACAATACTGATCGCAACGGTACTTATAAGAATACTGAAGCTGAGATATACAAGTTTCATATTTATGACTGTTTACTGGGAAGATCTGAATATTTTCTTATACATAGCAAGTATCCTATTCCCCTTGAGTTTGTGGGTAGTAGGAAACTGGGGACTTACCACTTTGTTTGATGGTAAAGGCCGTCTGGGACAGGTTTACATGGCTACATGCTATGCACTTACACCCTATCCGCTTGTACAGTTCCCGCTGATGATCTTCAGTAATTTTGTAACTGTTGATGAAGCTGAGTTTTATGCCATGGTCAGTGCCATATCCCTGGTTTGGGCAGCACTTCTGGTTATAGCGGCAATGGGACAGATTCATGAGTATTCAGCAGGAAAGAACCTGCTTTTTACAGTAGCAACACTATTTTCAATGCTGGTAATGATCTTCATACTGATGATCTTCTTCAGTATGATATCTCAGGGAGTATCCTATTTCATATCTCTGGGTAAGGAATTTTTGTTCCGACTATAGGAATTACGGATGGGAGCAGACATGAAGGATAAAAAGAACGGAAAAATACGACAGATAGTAAAGAGCCTTGCGGCTCCGGTCATAATATGTGCGCTGATACTTGCTGCCGTAATTTTCATAATAAATCATAAAAATGCCAGTGATACGGGTGAAGCGATCGCGCCATATTCATATGAAGGCGGTGAGGATGCGGAGCCGGTTATAGTAGAGAATGATAAGCTCAAGCTTGAGATGGATCCACTTACCACACAGTTTACTGTTACAGTTAAGGAAACCGGTAAGGTATGGCGCTCAAATCCCGAGAATGCAGCAAATGACAGTGTTGCACTTCCTGAGGAAAAGGCAAATCTTCAGTCACCGCTTATCATGTCATATGCGGTTGTAACCGGACTTGAAACAACATATAACACCTATGCTTACAGTACATCAAACCAGATATATAACATAACTCAGGAAGGTGATTCCATCAGAGTTGATTATTCACTCGGTGATGTAATTAAGGAATATGTTATTCCTCCGGTAATCACCAAGGATAGCCTTGATGCATGGCTCGATAAGATGGATAAAGGTGATGTCAACTTCATCCAGCAGTATTATAAGAAGTATGATATCAACAAGCTTGGTAAAAAGGATAATAAGGATGAGCTTTTAGCTAATTATCCTGCTCTTGCCGACAATGTAATCTATGTTCTTCGTGATAAAACCAAGGAGAACGTTAGAAAGAAGATGGAGGCTGCCTTTGAAGCTGCAGGTTATACCTATGATGATTTCCTTGCAGATAAGGCTCAGGACCTTTCAGTAAAGAGCTCTGACAAGCCGGTCTTCAATGTAAGCGTTGTTTACAAGCTTGACGGAAATGACCTTGTTGTTGAGGTTCCCATGAAGGACCTTGCATATAAAGAAGATTCACCGATTTATACTCTTACACCTCTTCCGTATTTCGGAGCAGGCGGAACAGACGAAGAAGGCTATATGTTTGTGCCTGAGGGCGGCGGAGCAACCATTAACTTCAACAATGGTAAGACATCACAGAGCAGCTATTATACAAATGTATACGGTTGGGATATGTGTCTTAGCAGAGATGCGGTTGTTCATAACACCAGAGCATATTACGGAGTATTTGGTGTAGCTGAAGGGGATGATTCCTTTATCTGCATACTTGAAGAAGGAAGCCCTTATGCATCAATCCAGGCTGACATCAGTGGAAAAAATAACAGCTACAATTATGTAAACGCAGTATACAGCATATGTCAGAGAGAGCAGTACGACGTTGGTGATATCGCAAACAGTGATGTGTACGAGTATGTTCCTTCACTTCCGGATGAGACTCTGACAAGAAGATATACATTCATCAATTCCGGAAATTATGTGGATATGGCCAAGGAGTATGGTACATATCTCGATAACAAATATGGCGATTCTCTTGCAGTTAACAATGATGAGAGCGTTCCTGTAGCAATTGAAATTGTCGGAGCTATTGATAAGGTTAGACAGATTCTCGGTGTACCGGTTAAGAGACCGCTTAAACTCACAAGTTATAAAGAAGCAGCTGATATGATAAAGGATCTCAGCGCAAGCGGAGTCAAGAACATGTCAGTTAAGCTTACCGGATGGTGCAACGGCGGTGTTGACCAGAAGCTTCTTAAAAAGGCTAAGCCGATTGGCAGTCTTGGAAGCAAGAAGGATCTTAAGAACCTTGCAAAGGTCGGAGAAGAGACAGATTCCACAATTTACCTTAACGGAATCACTCAGTATGCTAACTCATCCAACCTGCTTGACGGATTTTTCTCATACAGAGATGCAGCCAAGCTCATCAGTAAAGAGCAGGCTAAACTTTATGATTATAGCCATATAACCTATGCACAGAGAGAAAATTCAGATCATCTGTATTATCTGCTTCATACAAACCTTGCTATGAATATTGCAGATAAATTTGCAAAGGCAGTAAAGACTTACAATGCAGGCGTGAGCTTCCAGGATATGGGTAAGGATCTTTCTTCAGACTTCTACAGAAAGAACACCCACAGCAGACAGACTGTTAAATCCCTTCAGGAGGAGGAATTCAAGAAGATTCAGTCCGAGGGAACACCCATAATGATCAACATGGGTAACGATTATGCTGTACCTTATGCAAGCATGGTTACAGGCATGGATCTCAGAGGAAGTGAGTACACAATCCTTGATCAGTGCGTACCTTTCTATCAGCTTGCTGTACATGGAAAAGTTAATTATACCGGCGATTCAATAAATGTCGGCGGTAATCAGGAAAATGAAGTTCTTTACAGTGCTGAGTACGGCGCAGGCTTATACTTCACATTTATGAAGGAAACTTCATTCGCCACACAGAAGACACTGTACACCGATTATTATGGTGCTACATACGATTCCTGGAAGGACAAGATGGTCGAGATCTATACAAGATATAATGAAGAACTCGGACACACCTTCAATCAGGAAATGGTTGATCACGAGAATATCACTGAGGATTTATCCCGTACAGAATATGCAGACGGAACAAATGTCTATGTAAACTACGGATACAGTGATGTACAGACACCGGACGGAAAGACAGTTCCTGCCAGAGATTATCTGGTTGTCAGATGAGAGGAAATGGTTTTATGGAAAAGCAGAAGCAAAAAAAGAAAATTGTAGGACTGCAGAAGAGAAAAGCGAAAGCCGGTTATGCATTTATTGCACCTTTCGTAATCGGATTTCTGGTATTCATGATAAATCCTTTAAGGCAGTCTCTTCAGATGAGTTTTTGCAATGTTGAGCTGGGAGCAGGTGATTTCAAAACAACCTGGCTTGGTCTTGCCAATTATATCTATGCCTTCAGAGTAGATCCTGAGTTTACAAGACTGCTGGTTGAAGAGTTATCAAGAATGATTGTTTACTCACTGGCTATCATAGTATTCAGTTTCTTCGTAGCACTGATACTTAACCAGAAGTTCAAAGGACGTGCTCTTGTAAGAGCGATATTCTTCCTTCCGGTTATCCTTTCATCAGGTGTAATCGTTGGACTTGAGTCAAACAACCAGCTTATGGCAGCACTTGCACAGACAATTGAACAGTCAACTCAGGGCGTAAGCGTAACGGCTGCTATGGAAAGTATACTTCGTACTGCCGGCATCGGCGTAAGAGCTTATGAAAAGGTATTCGAAGTTATTAACAACATTTATGATGTTGCTATTGCTTCAGGTATTCAGATCATTATCTTCCTTTCAGGGCTTCAGAGCATTTCATCAAGTATGTATGAGGCTGCTGATATCGAAGGATGTACAAAGTGGGAAAGTCTTTGGAAGATTACCTTCCCGATGATCAGTTCACTTTTCCTTGTAAACTGGCTCTATACAGTAGTTGATTTCTGTATGCGTTCCGATAACGGAGTTATCGAAAAGATCCAGAAGGTAATGGTTGACCAGTTGCAGTATGGTAATGCATCTGCAATGTCCTGGATATACTTCATTGTAGTACTTGCGTTTGTCGGAATTACATCTCTTGTTATCTCGAAGGGAGTTTATTACTATGACTGATATGGCATTAGCACAGAAAATGAGAGCCGGTGCGGAAAAAAAGAAGAATGTGGATCATTCCCAGAAAACTTTTTGGGAAAGAAACAAACTTTCCGGCGGATATCTCTTAAAAAAGCGTATAATGGATGTTGGTGTTAGTATTGTAAGATTCATTCTACTTTTCGGAATGTGCTTCATGATACTTCAGCCCATCCTGAATAAAATATCAGTCAGCTTCATGACTGAGCAGGATTTGTACAATCCTATCGTTATTGCGATTCCTGAGCACTTTACAACAGCGAACTACAGACTTGCTGCTGAGCTCATGAATTACAGTCAGGCTCTTGTGAATTCACTTATTGTAGCACTGACTATCGCACTTTTGCAGATCACGGTCTGCACACTTGTAGGATACGGATTTGCAAGATTCGACTTCCCGCTTAAGAAGATATGGTTTGCCTGTGTTATTCTGGTAATCCTTATCCCGCCGCAGACAATAGCAAGTTCACTGCATCTGCATTTCAGATTCTTTGATATACTCGGACTTATTAAGCTTACAACGGGAAGTACATTGAACCTTAGGGGTTCAGCTATTCCTTACTATCTGATGAGCGCAGGCTGTATGGGGTTAAAAAACGGTCTGTACATATTCATCATCAGACAGTTCTTCAGAGGACTTCCTATCGATCTTGAAGAAGCAGCATACGTTGACGGATGCGGAATGCTTAAGACCTTTGTAAGAATCATGCTTCCGCAGGCTAAGCCGCCTATTACATCATGCTTCCTGTTTGCCTTCGTTTGGCAGTGGACAGACGGATTTTATTCCAGACTGTTCCTTGGAAACACAAAGCTTGTAAGTACAAGCCTTTCACGTATCATTGATAGCCTGGGTGCTTATATCCAGCGTATCAACGGTGTTAAGACTACAATTTCAGTAGCTTATTCAAACTGTATCCTTGCGACAGGTACATTGATGATCATTATGCCGCTCATCATTCTCTATCTCTTCGCACAGCGTGCATTTGTTGAGAGTATTGCAAGTACAGGTATCAAGATGTAAAAAATCTCTTCGCACCGCGTTGGTGGGAGAGTGTATAAAATATTTTTTCTTATCAGGGAATGCCCATTTGCCCTGGTTGCACCCGGGAATGCGCCGGGGCAGATGGCTTCTATATAACTTTAAAATGAGATTTTCAAATCTCAAAACAAAAGGAGGACAAAAATGAAAAGGGCATTAACCAAAAAAGTAACAGCTGCTATTACACTTGCAGCAATGACAATGAGTGCTGTTGGTTGTGGCGCTACATCTAATGGGGGAGATGCAACAACAGCAACTTCCACAGAGGCTACAGAGGACACAGCAGCTACAGCTGAGGAGAGCACAGAAGCAGCTGAGGAGACAGCAGATGCTGAATCTGAGGATGCTGGCGATGCTGAGGAAGCTGACGCTGCAGAGAGCAGTGATCTCTTTGAAGTAAAGACAGATGCAGATGGTAACCCTATCGATCTCGGCGGTATGGAAATCATCATTCGTGACTGGTGGTCAGGCGACCCGGCTGAACCCGCTAACGATTATGAGGAAGCTCAGCAGGAGTACAGAGATTGGATTCAGGAGACATACAACTTCACAATTAAGCAGCAGGCTATATCTGACTGGGGTTCAACACCTGCAGATTTCGTTGACTATGCTACAACAGGCGGCGACGAGAACTATCTCTGGATCCTTCGTGATGATCCGGCTATCACATCTGCTATGTCAAGCGGACTTATGTATGACCTTTCTACACTTGACTGCCTTGATTTCAGCAAGGATAAGTTCCAGAAGAACCGTCTCCATGAGCAGTATGGCAAAGACGGCAAGATCTACGCTATGTATGCTGGCATGTCTGAGCCCAGAACAGGTGTATACTTCAACAAGAGACTTCTTACAGATGCAGGTATCGATCCTGAGACAATCTATGATATGCAGGCTGACGGAACATGGACATGGGATGCTTTCGAGGATCTTCTTTCCAAGGTTCAGCGCGATACAGATAACGACGGTGTTATCGATATTTACGGTATGACACTTAACGAAGGTGTCATGACAACTGAGGCTATCTTCTCTAACGGTGGCGACATTGTTGGTAAGGATTCCAGCGGTAAGTACACATATGACCTTGAGAGCCCTGAGACTCTTGAAGCTCTTGAGTGGACAGTAAAGATGTTTGATAACTATGATGCTGAGAAGGCTAATCCTGAAGGCGCTGAGTGGGATTACTACAAAGAGCAGTTCATCAATGGCCAGGCAGCATTCCTTGTAGAGGATGAGTATGCTGGAACACCCGGCAACTTCCTTGAGGATATGACAGACGAGCTCGGCTTCGTAATGTTCCCTAAGGGACCTAAGGGCAAGGATTACATCAACGTTTGGACAAATAACCCGGTAGCTATTCCTGCTTGCTATGATGCAGATAAGGCTTGGAAGCTTGCATTTGCTTGGGATCTTTGGACAAATCAGCCTGAAGGCTATGAAGACTTCAACGGATTCCTTTCTACAGCACGTAACGGTATCTTCGATACAAGAGCTGTTGATGAGACAATCACAATGATGTCAGATCCTCAGTACGGAACAATTGCTTACCACGGCATGATTCCTAACATGAGCATTGGTTCAGACTTCATCTGGAACATCACACCCGGTTGTGTAGTTTCTGAGCAGGTTGAGGCTATTGCTGATACATGGAAAGCATACATCGACGATGCAAATAAATAATTTCTGCTTAACTCGATAAGTGGAGAATCAGAGGGGCGGCTGAACTTTTAGCCGCCCCATATTTTTTCAGAGGTATTAGTTATGAACAAGGTAAAATTTCATCTTCCGGGACTTAGATACAATTATCCGTTAAATATGTTCTGGATCAGTCTTTTGGAACAGCACCCCGAGTATTTCAGGGAAGGTGTTGAAATAGCATCATTTTTCGGAGCATTTCCGCTTGCGCTTTGGAATGGCGGAAGATTCCTGGGGAACGATCAGTGTGATGCAGGATTCGTGAAAAATGTGGTAAAGAGCATCAACGCAAAGGGAATACCGATCAGGTACACTTTTACAAATCCACTTCTGACCGAAGATGACCTGGATGATCCTTTCTGTAACTTCTGCATGGAAGTCGGCGATAACGGAATGAATGAGGTCCTTGTTTTTTCGGAAATATTGGAAACGTATCTGAGGGAAAAATATCCCTCCTATCATTTCAACAGCACAACCTGCAAGGAAATTCGTGATGTTGAAGCTTTGAATGAGGAAATGAACAAGGATTATAAGTATGTGGTCCTTGATTACAATTTAAATAACAAGTGGGATTTATTAGAGAAAGTAGAGCACAAGGAAAAGCTGGAAGTGCTCATAAACGCTTGCTGCGTGCCTGATTGTAAGCGCAGAGGCGATCACTACAAAAATATTGCAATAAATCAGAGAACAACCCTTGAGAACAGAAAGCTTCCCAAGGATAAACAAAAGCCCATAAAGCCCTGGACCTGTGAATACGGCGATAAGAATTGTATATACACTATTCAGGAGTATTCAACCTTTGTTTCTCCGGAGATGATCTGGGAGAAATATGTGCCTATGGGTATAAATAACTTCAAAATTGAGGGAAGAACAGGAAATCTCTTCTCCTTAATAGAAACCTACAGTTTTTACATGTTAAAGCCAGAGAAGGTCGGAGAGGCAAGACTACTGCTTCTCAGAAATCTCGAGAGCTCAGGAATAATAAGTGTTAACAAACCCAGGCCGGGCAGATGGCCGTGATAGAAAAGAGGACAGCATGAGTAACGAAGAAAGAAAGGGGCCGGTAGCCCCTAAGGATCCAACAAAGAAAAGACCATATTTTTACATAATGCAGGACAAGGGAATATTTGCGGCACCTCAGCCGGATGGAAGAGGAATTCAGTTTATCTATGAAGACAGCGGCAGACTTCCCGATTCTGCGAAGTTGACAGGTAATGTAACGGATGAAAAGCTCCTCGATATGTTAAGGACTGCAGAGGGCTTTAAGAAGCTTGTACACAGCATAGGGGTATCCGTTACGGAAGATTCAAAGACTGAGAAGGTTAATTTCGTATTTCAGATGTATGGCGCAAACCAGTGCGATCCCGCAACAATGGTAAGCAAAGAGTTTGTGGCTGACGGCTCAGAGCAGATTATAGATCTTACCGAGATAACATGGTATGACACAGATACCGTACCGGGACAGATCCGCTTTGAATTTGAAAAATCGGGCATACAGGCTATGGCAGATGTGTGCTTTTATCTGCACGATGGATTCGAAGCGCCTGAGCAGCTTTCAGACAGCGCAGTAGACTTTGAATCTGATGCATATAAGAAAATGATTGCCAAGTCCGTAATGAGTAAGGGCAATCTCCTGCGTCTTCGCAGCGTGATCGATAAAGCGAAGAGAGGAGAGGATGTGACACTCTCATTTATCGGTGGCTCAATAACTCAGGGTGCTGGCGCGATTCCGATTCATGAAAAATGCTACGCAAGAATATATGCTGATGCTTTTGAGAAAGAATTCGCAAACGGCGGTGCAGTAAATCTAATAAAAGCAGGCGTCGGCGGAACGCCCTCCGAGCTTGGAATGATTCGTTTCGAGAGAGATGTTCTCCGTGACGGTAAGGAAAAACCCGATTTAATAGTAATAGAATTTGCCGTTAACGATGAGGGAGATGAGACCCAGGGCGTATGCTATGAGAGTCTTGTAAGAAAGTGCCTTGCATTACCATGGAAACCGGCCGTTATTTTATTATTCGCAGTATTTTCCTACGATTGGAACCTTCAGGACAGACTTTCACCTGTCGGAACAAATTATGACCTTCCGATGGTGAGCGTTCTTGATGCGGTAACTCCTCAGTTTGGCTTAAAGCCCGGCGAGGGAAGAGTTATTTCCAAGAAGCAGTTTTTCTATGATATCTATCATCCGAGTAACCTCGGACATCAGGTTATGTGCGATTGCCTGATGGAGATGACAAGAGAATCCGTAAGCAGTACAGAGTCTGAGGAAGATCCGGCTCTTCTTGAAAGAAAGCCTGCGATTGGAGCTGATTTTGAAAAAGTATTCCTTATTGATCGTGAAAATCCCGGAAGCGCAGAAGTACAGGTAGGCGCTTTTTCGGGAACAGACAAGATGCTTCAGATGGTTGAAATGGACAGTGAAGTGGTTCCCGTGCCGGAATTCCCTTATAACTGGTATTACGATGGAGAAAGTGACAATCCGGAGCCATTTTGCATGAAGATAAACTGTAAAAAGCTTCTTATCGTATCAAAGGATTCCGGAGAGAATATATTCGGAACCGCCGAAGTGTACGTGGACGGCAAAAAGGCTATTGATGCCGATCCTCATATTAACGGATGGACACACTGTAATCCTTTGATAATCCTTAATGAAGAGGAGAATAAGACACACGAAGTAGAAGTTCGCATGGCAAAGGGTGATGAGAGAAAGAAGTTTACAATTCTTGGATTTGGGGTTGTGGAGTGATAAAAAACAAGTGTTATTGGGAAAGGTGATGAGATGAACAGAGAAGAGGCAAGAAAAAAAGCTAAAAAGCTTGTAGCTAAGATGACTGTTGAGGAAAAGGCCTCGCAGCTCAAATTTGATGCCCCTGCTATAGACAGGCTGGGGATACCTGCATATAACTGGTGGAATGAGGCGCTCCACGGAGTAGCCCGTGCGGGTACCGCAACAATGTTCCCTCAGGCAATCGGCCTTGCAGCTGCATTTGACGAAGAACTCATGCAGTGTATAGGTGAGATTATCGCTATTGAGGGCCGTGCGAAATATAATGAGCAGTCCAAGAGAGAGGACCGAGACATTTACAAGGGACTAACTTTCTGGGCGCCCAACGTAAATATCTTCCGTGATCCCAGATGGGGCAGAGGTCATGAGACCTACGGAGAAGATCCTTATCTTACAAGCAGACTGGCTGTGCCCTTTGTAAAGGGTATCCAGGGCGACGGAGAATATATGAAGGCTGCTGCATGTGCCAAGCACTTTGCAGTGCATTCGGGACCTGAGGGAGAGCGTCATCATTTCAATGCCATCGCCTCCAAGAAGGACCTGGAGGAGACCTATCTTCCGGCTTTTGAGGCATGTGTAAAGGAAGCCGGTGTTGAGGCTGTTATGGGCGCATACAACAGAACAAACGATGAGCCCTGCTGTGCCAATGAGGAGCTGATGAACGGCTATCTCAGGAAAAAATGGGGCTTTGAAGGTCATTATGTATCCGATTGCTGGGCAGTCAGAGATTTCCATGAAAATCACAAGGTGACAGGTGCTCCCGAGGAGTCAGTAAAGCTTGCCCTTGAGACAGGCTGCGATCTTAACTGCGGATGTACCTATCAGAAAGTAATGAATGCATATCGCGCAGGGATGCTGGATGAAAGCGTTATAACAGCATCCTGTGAAAGACTTTTCACTGCAAGATATCTTCTCGGAATGTTTGATGAGACCGAGTATGACAAGATTCCTTACACGGTGGTTGAGTGTAAAGAGCATCTTTCGGTTGCAAAGAGAGCTGCAGCTGAGAGTATGGTTCTTCTCAAGAACGACGGAATTCTGCCGCTTAAAAAGGACGGAATCGGAACCATCGGCGTTATCGGACCCAATGCAAATTCAAGATCTGCTCTTGTCGGAAATTACCATGGTACTTCTTCAAGATATATCACTGTTCTTGAGGGTATTCAGGACATGGTCGGAGAAAATACGCGTGTTATGTATTCAGAGGGCTGTGATCTCTGGAAGGAGAATGTAAGCGGACTTGCGGATCCCAATAAGCCCGACAGACTTTCCGAGGCTAAGACTGTAGCAGATTATTCCGACGTAGTAGTTGTAGTTGTCGGCCTTGACGAGACTCTTGAGGGTGAAGAAGGTGATACAGGTAACCAGTTCGCTTCAGGTGACAAGATAGATTTGAATCTTCCTCTTTCACAGAGACAGCTTCTTAAGGCTGTTCTTGATTGCAACAAGCCTACAATTGTCGTTAACATGTCAGGAAGTGCGATTGATCTCTCTGTAGCCGAGGAGCGTGCAGGAGCAGTGCTTCAGACCTGGTATCCCGGCGCCAGAGGCGGCGTAGAAGTAGCACAGGTACTGTTTGGTGAGATTTCTCCTTCAGGAAAGCTTCCCGTGACCTTCTACAATTCATCTGCAGATCTTCCGGATTTCAGGGATTATTCCATGAAAAACCGCACCTACAGATACTTTGAGGGCGAGGTTCTCTATCCCTTCGGTTATGGACTTACCTACGGTGACTGCAGCGTGAAAGATATGGATGTTACCTTATGTGATAAGGCAGTTACAACAAGTTCTGAAGATACTAAATACACATTTAATAAAGCTGATAATTCTGAATGTTACGGGGCTGATTTAAAAATAACAGTTGCTAACAATGGAAGCGTTGAAACAGAGGATGTTGTACAGGTTTACATTCAGGATACAGGTTTTGATAAAGCGATCCCGAATCCCTGTCTCTGCGGCTTTAAGAGAGTTCGTCTCGGCGCAGGCGAGGAGAAGGAGATTACTGTTCATATAAGCGCAAGAGCATTTACCTCCGTTGATGATGAAGGAAATAGAAAGATTATCTCAGACAGCTTCAAGGTATTTGCCGGTGTATCTCAGCCTGATGCACGTTCTGCTGAGCTTACGGGCCATAAATGCGTTTCAAAGGACATTCGCTTTTGATAAATAATAAAAATCACCTGATGTCAGAATAATGTCATTTTTAACATGAAAATGGTACCCTTTTCCTAGACATTGGCGTATATTGATATTTGGATACTTTATTACTCTGGCTGTTTTAGTCAGAGTAATATTTTGTGGAAAGGGAAAAGAAAATGAAAAGAAAAGTAATGGCGTTGCTGCTTGCAGTAACTATGATATCCACCGCAGGCTGCGGAAGTGGAACAGGCGAAGGCAATGGTGCGCAAACGGTTGCGCAGGACTCCGTTAAACCCGCAGATTCAGCAGAAGTTGCAGAATCTACTGCGAAATCTACAGAAGTAGTTTTGGATGAAAGCAAAGATGAAGCAATAGAAGCCGCAGAAGAAACAACTGAAGATACGGATTCGGCAGAGGAGGACAGCGTGGCTACAACACCTGCATGGGAAATTGTCAATGACATGACTATAGGATGGAACCTCGGTAATACTCTTGATGCACATGATTCAAATATTAAGATAAGCGATCCGCCGTCAAAGCAGGAGACCTGCTGGGGTAATCCCGAGACTACACAGGAGCTGATCGATGCAGTTCTTGATCTTGGTTTCAACACTGTAAGAATTCCGATCACCTGGAAGGATCACATCGATGAAGAGGGCAATATCGATTCTGCATGGATGGACCGTGTTCAGGAGGTTGTGGATTACGTATATGGCAGAGGTGCATATGCCATAATTAATGTTCACCATGAGGATTGGAACTATCCTTACTATGACAATCAGGATGCGGCTTCTGAGAAACTCGCTTCAATCTGGACACAGGTTTCCGAGAGATTCAAGGATTATGATACGCACCTTATTTTCGAGCTTCAGAACGAGCCCAGAAAAGTCGGAACTGACGTGGAATGGAACGGCGGTGACAAGGAAGGAAGAGAAGTCGTAAATGCTGTAAATATGGCAGGATATGAGGCTATAAGAGCTGCAGGCGGAAATAATGAAAAGCGTCTTATTATGTTCCCCGGATATGCAGCAAGCTCACAGGGTAATTGTCTCAGAGCTATTGAGCTTCCCGAGGACGACTGCGTAGCGGTTTCGGTTCACGCGTACACACCTTATACCTTTGCCCTTGAGAGCCCCGGAAGATCCACCTATGACAACGATCATGGTGATCTCGACCAGCTTTTATCTGATATTGAGAGAATTATATTCTTCAAGAATGTACCGGTTATAATCGGTGAATTCGGTGCTGTGAACAAGGACAACGAAGCAGACAGAGTAGAATGGCTCAGCTACTATTTGAAAAAGGCGAGAGCAAAGAATATTCCCTGTGTATGGTGGGATAACGGTCAGTTTAACGGAGACGGAGAAAACTTCGGAATAATTGACAGAAAAACGTTTGAAACACCTTATCCGGAACTCATGAAAGTATTTGAAGAATATAGGTAATTTCTATAAAAAAAGCATAAAATAGCGGTTTTTCTCGCGCTAATGTGATAAAATACATTTATTCACATAATATCGTGTTTCTATCTTGAGGGGGATTAGTAATGCGTGGAAGAATAATTGGTTTATCATTGGCAGCAATAACGTTCGTGATATTTCTCACAGCTAAGGTCAGTGTATCGGCAGATGGCTTTGATGCGAACTTTTATGCTAATAAGTATCCTGATGTAGTGGCAGCCTTGGGAAATGATCCCGCCGTTCTTTACAATCATTACATAACTTATGGCATAAAAGAGGGAAGATCCCAGAACCAACAGGAGGATACCGCAAAGTATCAGGCAGCACTTGCTGGTGGGGCAGCACCTACGCAACAAGCAGCACCGGCGAACGAACCGGTAAATGGATTACCGTACAGCACCTATGTGGATGTTGATATAGACGGACAGTGCATGACCTATTATGAAAATGGTCAGGTTGCACTTCAGTCACCTATAGTATCCGGCAATCCTAATCGTGGAAACGGGACACCAAGAGGTACCTATACGATTCAGTCTCATATTGCAGGTAAGAATCTGGTAGGACCTACCTGGAATGTATGGGTTGACAGATGGATGCAGTTCACACCTAATCCTTGTCACATAGGTCTTCACGATGCATCCTGGAGAAGTTCCTTCGGAGGCGAGATATACAAGACTAACGGATCCCATGGATGTGTGAACCTGCCGCATGATACAGCAGTAGCACTTTTTGACAGAGTAAATGTCGGAACACCGGTGGTTGTTCACTGATGGATATCAAAACAAATTAATAGAACAGGCAAGATGTAGACATACATTTTGCCTGTTTTTATGTATAATAAAAAGGTATTGACTTTACGCACAATATGGTGCGTAATATATTGTAACTAAAAAGATTGCACAAAATATAAAATTGGAAATATAGTAGGATAATGTTTGACGAAAATACATTGGGGCTGATCATCAGCTCTTTTCCCAAAATATTGGAATATGGTTTAAAGGTTACAATACCGCTGGCGGCTCTGGCCTTTATACTATCAACAATTCTCTCGGTACTTGTTGCGATGGTACAATACGCGCAGGTTCCGGTAGCAAGGCAGATTTGCCGGTTTTACATCTGGATTATCAGAGGAACACCGCTCCTCGTTCAGTTGATGGTTGCTTTTTACGGGCTTCCGCTTCTGGGAATTCATTCCAATCCGTTTGTTATGGCGGTGATAGTCTTTACGATAAATGAAGGTGCATACAGTGCAGAAACAGTAAGGGCCGCCATGGAGGCTGTTCCTGCGGGACAGCTTGAGGCAGGATACTGCGTGGGGATGAACTATATGCAGATAATGTGGCATATCATATTGCCCCAGGCGTTCAGAACGGCTTTTCCGTCGCTGTTTAATGCTCTTATCAGCATGGTTAAGGATACGTCGCTTGCATCAAGCATAACTGTGGTTGAGATGTTTACAAGGACCAAGCAAATTGCGGGACAGTCCTATAATTATCTTCCGTTGTACATTGAGGTTGCCATAGTTTATCTGCTGTTTTGCACTGTGCTGACCTATGTGCAAAAGAGAGGAGAGCTTGCGCTTGGCAGCTACGGCGTAAGGAAATAACAGGGGTTAGAGATGGCTTTATTAGAGGTTAGAAACATACATAAAACCTTTGGCGCCGGAGATGTGCTAAAGGGCATTGATATAAAGATTGAAAAGGGCGATGTGGTATCTGTTCTCGGGGCTTCGGGTTCAGGTAAGACCACGCTCCTTAGATGCATAAATTTTCTGGAAAAAGCAGATAAAGGACAGCTGTTATTTAATGGGACTACATACGACCTTTCAAAGGTAAGTAAAGCAGAAATGGCCGCTGTCAGAAAGCATACGGGCTTTGTTTTTCAAAACTATTGCCTGTTTGCAAATAAGACAGTACTTCAGAACGTCACTCTGGGACTTACGTCAGCACGCCATATTCCGCAAAAAGAGGCAAAGGAAAAGGCTCTGGACGTCCTTAAGAAGGTTGGAATGCTTGAACACGTGGATAAATATCCCTCGCAGCTCTCCGGCGGTCAACAGCAGAGAGTGGCAATTGCAAGAGCACTGGCTACGGATCCGAGCATAATATATTTTGACGAGCCGACTTCTGCACTGGATCCCCAGCTTACTGCAGAGGTACTGGAAGTAATGCGAAGACTTGCGGATGACGGCATGACAATGATAGTTGTGACTCATGAGATCGGCTTTGCAAAGGAGGTTTCATCCAAGGTTGTCTTTATGGCAGACGGCGTTATTGTCGAGGAGGGGAGTCCTAAGGATATCTTCGAGAATCCCAGAGAGGAAAAGACCAGAGAGTTCCTGAGAATTACAGGGTAGTACCAGAATTGGTTATTCATATTTAACAAGAACAGGAGGAAAATTATGAAGAAAAATCTTTCTATGATGCTTGCAGCAGTGATGATTACAACTTTTGTCGCAGGTTGCGGACAGGGAGCCGGAGGAGCAAAGACAAGTTCCGGAGATGATCACCTTGCAAAGATCAAGGCGGCAGGAAAAATCACGGTTGCTACGGAAGGCTGCTGGGCACCTTTTACCTACCACGATGAGACCACAGATGAGCTCGTCGGTTTCGACGTTGAAGTAGCAGCTGCTATTGCCGAAAAGCTCGGCGTAGAGGCGGACTTCCAGGAGGTTGCCTTTGACGGAGGCCTTACCGGAGTATCCACCGGCACTTTTGATATGATGGCTAACGGAGTTGATGTCACTGACGACCGCAAGGGAACCTATGACTTTACCGAGCCTTATGCTTACGACCACGCCGTGGTTGTTACTCTGGCAACAAATGATACTATCACTTCATTTGACGATTTAAACGGCCATACAACAGCGAATTCCGCAGGTTCCACCTATGAGGCTATGGGAAAAGAGCATGGTGCAACCGTTTCAAATGTGGATACGCTCGGAGAGACAATGACACTTGTCCTTAACGGCACTGTAGATGCTACAATAAATGCCAATACTTCTGCTCAGGATTATTTCAATACAACAGGAACAACAGAGCTTAAGGTTGCTGCTGTTGATCCGGAAGTTACAATGTATGCGATCCCGCTTGCAAAGGGCTCTGACAACGATTCTCTTCGTGAGGCGATTAATGGGGCAATTAAGGAGCTCAGGGAAGAAGGAAAACTGAAAGAGATTTCGGAGAAGTATTTCGGTGCTGATATAACAGCAGAATAAGTAAAAAAGTATTAAAGGAGTTTTTGAAATGATTTACAAGACAAAAGGAACCTGTTCCACACAGATTGATATTGACGTTGAGGGTGGAATTATTAAGCATGTAGCCTTTACAAACGGCTGCAACGGTAATCTTCAGGGTGTATCAAGACTCGTGGAGGGTATGAAGGCAGAGGATGCCATTGCCAAGCTTCGCGGCATCAGATGCGGAATGAAGAGTACATCCTGTCCCGACCAGCTTTCCTACGCTATTGAGCAGGCAATGCAGGAAGGCTGAGATGAAACTTAAGAAACTGATAAACAATAGCAGAAGGTTTTTATGCGGCGCGCTGTGCGCCAGCCTTCTTTGCGGTACCGGCTTTAATGTGGCTGCAGAGGAGAATAATGAAAATATCGAAAGTGAAATCCATGGAATATACGTGAGTGCCTTTGTTGCAGGCACGAAGAATATGATGGATGAAATCATAACTCATATAGACGAGACATCCATAAACGCAGTGGTAATAGATGTTAAAAATGATGACGGCAACATAGTGTTCGACATGGACTCAGAACTTGTGGATTCTCTTGGGACAAAGGATATTCTTGTGGGAGACATGCCGGGACTTATTAACACACTTCATGAGCATGGAATCTATGCGATTGCAAGATGCGTTGCCTTCAGGGATCCTCTAATCGATGATATAAAACCCGAATGGGTTCTGAAAAAGGCATCCGGTGAATTATATGAGGATAGCAAGGGATTTTCCTGGATGGATCCCGAGAACGAAGAAGTAAAGGACTATCTCATCGAAGTAGCTCTTGGCTGTAAAAAGGCCGGATTTGATGAAGTTCAGTATGACTATGTGAGATTTCCCACAGGTATAAAGGAAGAGGATCTTGGAATGAATGGCTACGGCAGACGCCGTGCTATCTACAAATTCGTCCGCGATGCTCATTTTAGTCTCAAAAAGGAGGGGATACCGCTTTCGCTTGATGTATTCGGAACAGCGATGGGCTCCAAGGTTGACAGAGACATTGTAGGGCAGGAATACTCCTGGCTTTCCATGAACTGCGAGTATCTCTCGCCAATGATCTATCCTTCACATTACTACGAGGGTTCTATGGGGCTTGATTATCCCGATCTTCATCCCTATGAGACCGTGGATGCGGCCATGAAATACTCCGATGCCGAGCTTAAAGTGGTCAATCCGCTTGGAAAAAGACAGCAAGCTTCGGTACGCCCCTGGCTTCAGGGATTTACAGCATCTTATCTGTCAAAATACAGAGATTACGGAGTAGAAGAAATACAGGATCAGATTAGGGCTGTTAATGAGAACGGAGTTTATTCATGGATCATATGGAATCCTTCATGCAAATATAAGTGGGATGCGTTTAAATGAAAGACAGAGTAGATATTTATATACTGGATACAGAGCGGCTGAAGGGCCGGGAAGACAATATTGTACAAGGTATTGCACCCTATTACGCAGATAAACACCGCAGAGCTAAGGTAGAGAGCGTAAAAATGCAGGAACTTGGTGCCGGATACATATTGTTCAAGGTCCTCGGAGTGACCAAAGATGAGCAATTGTCCTTTGGGGAGCACGGGAAGCCGTTTTTGAGTGATAAGTCTAAGGAATTTAGTCTGTCGCATGCCGGCTGTTATGTGGTGCTGGCTGTATCAAAAGAGCCTGTCGGAGTTGATATTGAGAGCACGGAAAGACTCACGCTTTCTGTACTAAAGCGTGTTCTTCCGGTTTCATATTACGACGAACTAATCAGCATGCGAGAAAAAGAGACTCCCGGCTGCGATAAAGCTGCCGAAGAGCCTCAAAGCCCCGAAGAGAAGCTTCGCTGGGCGAAGGCCTGGACCTCTGTAGAGGCAGTTCTAAAGGCGATAGGAAGCGGCTTTTTCCTAGATCCCAGAGAGGAAAACTCCTTCATGGATGGGTGGCATATTGAGAGCTTCCCGCTTAGTGATGAGTTTATGGTGAGCTGTGCCGCTCGCTTTCCTTTTACTGTTCATCAGAATGAACTGACTTAAAATCAAGTTCTGAAATAACCTTTACTTCATTGGCACCGTTTGAGGCTTCACATCGAAGAACGAATTCGCCGTCGCTAAGGGCTTCAACTATCGCATTACAGCCGTCTTGTCTAACCTTTGCGATGGTTGTCTCGCCGCGATTTCTGCTAAGAATTCTAAAACATAAATCGCTGTCATCTGCTCCTTCGGGGAATACTTCGGCAGAGACGGTGATTTTTTTATTGCCCGGAGTCAGTGTATATATGCCGTTATCTGTGGGATTTTTTTCACAGACTTTAAGCTTTATAGTTCTGATATCGCGTCCCGGAAGGAGAGAGGGCACAATCTTCGGAACGGAGTTTGTTATACGACTGCCTTCCGTATCCAGAGTACTTTCTTTCCTTACAATAACGAGTGCTTTTCCTGCAAAAAGTCTTCTTGTATCAGCTTTGTAGCTGTCGTAATCGGTGCTGTCTCCGTTATCAAAACCTACAAGAGTCCCGTTTTCTACGGTTACCTTTACGTAGTCACGCGCGTTTTCGACAGGATTTCCGTCTTCATCCACTGCACTTATTTCAGCAAAAATGAGATCACCGGCATCTTCCGTTGTCACATTAAGGGCATGGGTATCCTTAAAAGAGCGTCTTACGGTCTCGGCAACGATTTTTCCTTCTTCATCGTAAGCGGCAGCGCGAAGTTCGCCTTCTTCATAAATCACACTGTAATCAGCGATAATATGATTTCCGGCCACGGGTGCGTGGGTTAGTTCCTGTTTGCCAAGACTTCTACCGTTCAAGAACAGCTCTACAAAGGGTAAATTGCTGACTACGCGCACATCAACGCGCTGACCTTCATTAAAATCCCAGTAGGGGAAAATGTGCACGAAGGGATCGTCCTTGCAGCTTACCCATGCGGATTTCCAGACATAATAGGCGTCCTTGAAAAATCCTGCGGTATCTATCAGGCCAAAGTAAGAGTTTTTCGTCTCATAGGGCGTAGGCTCTCCGATGTAGTCATAGCCTGTCCAGAGGAACTGTCCGAGAGAAAATTCCATATCTCTATCCTCACAGACGCAGGCTTCCATGCTTTTTGCACTCCACTCGGTAATGCTGTTTCCCAGGGAGGAACACTGGAGGTCAGATTCCTTAATTATGTGCTCATCGAGTGGGAAATGGTAAATTCCGCGGCTCTGAACGATGGAGGAAGTCTCACTTCCGAAGATTATCCATTCGGGGTTGGCTTTATGCTGCTTTTTATATAAGCGTTCCAGGTAGTTATATCCCACAACATCGAGTTCCGGGGCGCATTTTTGCGCATTTTCCCATTCCATATAGTTCGAAGCGGAGGTAACAAGACCATTTCTTAGCGGATCGTGTTTTCTGACCTCATCCCGGAGAATGATAGTAAGCTCAAGACCTCTGCTGTCCACATGGGTGTCATATATTTCATTTCCGATACTCCACATGAATACGCTTGTGTGATTTCTGTCGCGTCTGACCCAGCTTTCAACCTCTTTTTTATACCAGTCGGGGAAAAATCTTGCAAAATCATAATCGGTTTTTGAGCGTTCCCACATGTCCAGAGACTCGGAGAGCACTAAAAAGCCCATCTCATCAGCCATATCAAGTACGGCGGGATCATAGACGTTGTGAGTAAGACGGAGGGCATTTACGCCCATTTTCTGCAGCTGAACAAGGCGTCTTTTCATTGCACCTTTGTTAAAGGCGACGCCAAGGGCACCAAGGTCGTGATGCAGGCAGACACCGTTTAGCTTTATATGCTTATCATTTATGAAAAGGCCCCTATTGTTGTCAAAACGAATATTTCTAAAACCGATTCTGACGCTCTCTGTCTGAATCGGATATGTGTGCTGATTTGATGTATCCACATCGACGCCTGCGTATAACTCTACCAGGAGTTCATAAAGTACAGGAGAGGAAGGGCTCCATTCCTTGGGATTATCTACAATAAAGCGTCTGTAGGTGTGAACTTCTTCATCTTTGTTGATTTGGGGCATGATAGGTATTTCATTACCATCGTTGTCAAACAATTTGTGTCTGACATAGACATTCTCATTTTCATCGGATTTCCTAAGGCCGGAAATTTCCGTAGAAATCTCCAGAAGATAGCTTTCGCCTATTTTGCTTGAATGTACATATATGCCATTTTCCGGGATGAAAATATCACTGTAGTCGCAGAGCCAGATATTGCGGTATATACCGGCACCTGTGTACCATCTGGCACTGGGATATTTGCATCTTGCAGCGACAAGAATCTCATTGGTGCCGGGAACTACGTAGTCCGATACATCCAGAACAAATTGGGAATAACCGCTTTTCCATTCACCGGCTTCATGCCCGTTTATATATACAATACTGTCCATATAGATTCCGTCAAAGACGAAAAAGAGACGCCGTTCGTCCATAGCTTCAAAGTGGTTTAAATACCACCCGGTTGCGTCCGCATACAGATTTTGAGCGTCCTCTATCATCCAGTCGTGAGGAATCTCCACATCGTTAAAATCGCCCAGGCACTTATGAGCCTCATCAAAGGTAGTGCCTGCGGGAGTTTTCAGGAATTTCCAGTTTTGATTAAATAGTCTCTTCATAGTAGTAACCTGTTATCAGAAAATCCTTTCAGAAATATTGGTAATCAGTTGTCGACATCAAAGTGTTCCAGCACATTCTTCTTGGCTGTGGGCTTTACATCTCCGTGTTTAACGAAGAGCATGGTAATAAAGGACAGGCAGGAGAAGACGAATGCATAGGGGAACAGGGTCCTGTAGGACACGTGCTCAAGCAAAAAGCCGGAAAAAATCGGGGTAAATACCTGGGCTGCCATGGAAAAGGTATAGTACAGACCGGTGTATTTGCCAATGACGCGGCTCTCGCCCATGCCCACGACCATGGGGTAGGAGTTAACATTTATCGCGGCCCAGCCTATTCCGATAATTGCGAACAGGAAGTTCAGAGAAGCGTTATACTGCGGCATCAGGGCTGCAGACAGATAGCAGATGCTCATTAGTGTTATACCTATGAGTATTGTCTTTTTTCTACCAAGTTTGGCGGAAACAAAGCCCACGGGAATATATGAAAGAACAGCTGCTATCATTGCTATCATCAGACAGTCAGCGTAGGCTCCGTTGCGGAGTCCCCATACTTCTGTTACGTATCTGGAAAAAGCAGTAGTTACCGCATTGTAGGCTGTAAACCACAAAAATACGGAGCAGAGCAACAAGGTAAGGCTTCTGAATACGTCTCGGGAAAGTTTTCCTGCGTTCTGATAGGCTTCATCCTCATCTTTTCCTGTCAATTCACGCACGTCATCTCCGTCAAAGTTCTCAACACCCTCACGGACCTCGGACATGAGCCTTTTTTCGGGAATCGTAAAGAAAAGAATAGCAACTGTAATCACCATAAAGGCCGCAATTGCTATGGCCAGAGGGGTGTAATTTGTTTCTGCTTCGACTGCAGCGGATTTAAGGAAAACCTTGATCATTATAAGTGTATATACTGCGCCAAGGGTTCCCATAAGGTTGATGATGGCGTTGGCTCCGCTTCGATGCACGGCGGGGGTCAGCTCAGGCATCAGTGATACGGCCGGAGATCTGTAAATGCCCATGGCAACCAGGAGCAAAAGCAGTATAAAGATAAAAAGCTGAAGATTAGTACTGACATGAGCAATATATATGAGAGAAAGGAATAAAATTACAGACAGGACGGTTCCGATAAGAATAAATGGCATGCGCTTACCCAGTCTGGTATTAGCCTTGTCGGAGAGTGTTCCGAACATGGGTAAAAGGAATAGTGCCAGAACATTGTCAAAGGCCATAATAGTGCCCGTAAGGGTCTCGCCGAGCCCGAAATGATAGGTTAGTATCTTTGGGATTTCATTGTCATAAAACTGCCAGAAGGCGCAGATGGACATAAAAGCAAATCCGATAAGTATTGTCCGCTTATAATTGAGCTTCATTTTAACTATTCCCCCTAAAACTATTCTTATCTCCTATAATATCATCCTATCCGAATGGATGGAAGATATCGGTCATTTTGATGAGAAGTGTTTGTTAAGTCGGGGAGGGTATGGAATGGCGGGAAGGATTGTGATAACTTTTCTCTCATAAATGAGGTATGAGGAGGGACGTTATGACTAAGAAATATCCGCTGACAGCAGCACAGAACATGCATTACCGATGGATAAAGGAATATGGGACACAGCAGGTATCGGGGCTCAGCTTTATTGCATCACTCAAGGTGGAGATTGATTTTGATCTTCTGAAAAAATGCATCCGTCTGGAAATGGAGAGATACGGTTGTATGCGAATCAGATTTACCAAGGCGGATAAAAACGGGGATGTTAAGCAGTATCTGATAGAAAAGGATGACAGAGACATACCGCTTAGGGATTTGTCTGATTTGACAATGGAGGAGGCGGATGCCGTAATGCAGGAATGGGCATACAAGACCTTTGACGGCGATGATATCCCAATGTGCGAAGTGTTTTTGACAAAACTTCCCGAGGGTTACAACGGCTTCTTTGTACATATGGATCACAGGCTCATCGATTCCTGCGGAATATTCGTCATGACCGGAGACATTATGGCGCTCTATACTCATTATAAGTTCGGTACAGAGTTCCCTGCTGATCTGGTGGACTATGAGGAAGCCCTGCAGAGGGACCTGACAAAGGCATCCAATGAAAAGAGAGTAGAGAGAGCAAAACAGTTTTGGGGGAGTATGCTGGATAAATGGGGAGAGCCCTTATACTCTGATATACAGGGCGGTGCTGTCCTTGAAAAAGCAAGAAAGAAGCACAAAAACCCGAATTTAAGAGCGGCTGATATTGAAAGAAAGCAGTTGTTTGTTGCGGTTAAGGACTACAAGCTTGACGCTAATCCCACAAAGGAACTGTTTGACTTCTGCGAGGGGCATAACCTGACCATAACCAATTTGCTTCTTTTGGGGCTTAGAACCTACCTTTCCAAGCAAAACGGAGGGCAGGAAGATATTACTGTGGAGAATTTCATTGCCAGAAGACTATCCAGAAACGACTGGATGTCAGGCGGAAGCAGAACAATCATGTTCCCCTGCAGAACCGTGATATCAGGAGATACAAAATTCACGGTGGCAGCGGATGAAGTGCAGAACATGCAGAACAAGGTGTATATGTTCAACAGCTATGATCCGGAGCTAATAAAAAAGGAGATAAAAAAGCGCTATCACACGCCTGCACATACTACCTACGAGAGTTGTTTTCTAACCTATCAGCCCATGCCGGTAAAGCTTAATAATCCGCTTTTAAAGGATATCCCGATGCATACGAAGTGGTTTGCAAACGGCGCAGCCACCAAGAAATTGTATCTGACGGTATCTCACACGGAGGACGGAGGTCTTAATTTTTCATACCACTATCAGACAGCGGACCTCACGGAAAAAGACGTGGAGCTTCTCAACTACTATCTGATGCGCATACTGTTCAAAGGTGTGGAACATCCCGATATGTCAGTGGGAGAGATAATGGCGGCAGTATAAATACAAATTATTTCAGATATGGTAAAACACCGCCAAGGAACATTTTGGTCATAATATCAGCGATATTTTCAGCGGGGGATGCAAAATCCTCCGCTATCCATTTATGTAATATACCGATGGTAATGCCGATTGTACCCGCGATAAGATAGGAAAAATTGTCCCTGGACGCGCTCTCTGCGTGAGTTTCATCGGTAACGCTTGTTACGTAACGATGGAACATATGCATGGCTTTTTCAAAAAATGTGTCACCGCGAGCGCTCTCTAAGAGATTAGCAAGAAACGGATTATTCCTGGTGTAATTACATATCGCAAGGAAATAAGATTTGCACATATCGTGATCGTTCTCGGGATGAAAGCTCTCCATCATGCGAAAAATATCATCTAAGGTCTTGTCCTCTGCAGCGGTCACAAGGGCAGGAATATTCTCATAGTGATTATAGAAGGTGCTACGTACGATCCCTGCCTTCTGAATCACGTCAGCTACCGTTATTTTTTCCAGATCCTTCTCCCTTATCAGAAGAAAAAAGGAATCAATTATAGCATCTTCAGCAGTGCTGTAACGTTCATCCGATTCGTTCATGTTATCCTCCGGTGGCTGCATTACAGATATCTGGCG
Organism: Butyrivibrio sp. WCD2001; assembly: GCF_000424485.1. Taxonomy (NCBI): domain Bacteria; kingdom Bacillati; phylum Bacillota; class Clostridia; order Lachnospirales; family Lachnospiraceae; genus Butyrivibrio; species Butyrivibrio sp. WCD2001. Next base: position 110,374 of record NZ_AUJZ01000006.1, read on the forward strand.
GTTTAGTATCCTACGCTCTTTGCCGCGTATTCAGCCTGTTTCTGGGTGAAAGAGTAACCGTCCACAAGAAATTTAACTAGATCGTCATGGGTAACATCGTCAAATAACCCTACATAGAGTTCGGCTTCTTCTTTTGCCTCTGCGTACCAGTCGGCTTTCTTGTTGGTTTCGATGTAGTTCATTGCGTATTCGGCCTGTTCTTTAGTGAAAGCCATATAACCTTCAGAAAGGTCTTCCATTAGTCCATCTTTGGAATATGCAGCACCATCAAGCAGTATTTCTGCCCATCTGATTGCTTCATCGTTCCAGTCGACAAGTCCCTCGGCCTCAAGATAATCAACGGCAACTGTGGCTTCCTCCTCAGAAAAGCCATAATATTTATCCTGAAGCTCCTCAATGAGATGTTCTCTGGAGTAAGGAACGGAAGTAAGTAGATCCTGAGCCTGTCTTATGGCCTGCTTCTCGCCCTGAGTCATATCCTTGACATCCTTGGCTACAATCTGCGTAGTAACGGCAACGGGCTCCGCCGGAGTAACAGTGCGGTTAGAGCTAAAATTAAAAATGGAAAATCCACAGATGCCTACGAGAGCAAGTGCTGCTACAGAGCAGGCGATGGCCAGATAAATCGGCTTTTTGCTCTTTGTTTCTTCCGCAAACATATCTTCGTCATAAGGACTAAGTACGGTGTTTTCATTTATTTCAAAGCCTGGAATGGACTTATCCACAGGAAATGGAACACTTCCGACCATTCCCATCTCTTGTGGCTGTTTCTGCATTGCAGAACTGCCGTTGTTTTGATAAGTTGTTGCACCCGGTGCAGCCTGATAGGCGCTGTTACCGTAGGTTTGATATCCCCCAAATGATTTGTTTTCCATAAAAATATAATTCCTCTCTAAACTTGACTGAAAAAATCAGTTTATATTCTAATACATATCCGTACTGAAGATAAGATATGAATTGTCCTGTAAAATAACGTGTCCGGTAAGATCTGATGAGTATTTATCCCAAAGATCCTTGTCAACAATGATAAGTGAACCGTCATCACTAAGGAAATTGTCCAATGTTCCGTCTACAGCAACGAAATCACAGTACATTTCGGCGGGCGCGACATATTCACATTCCCAGTGTCCCTGCTTCGAGTACTGTCTGAAATCTGAGAGAAGATATACGTTTCTTCCCGCATATTCATCCCCGTACTGAGAGGCAAAATCCAGCATATCCTGTGTGAATTCGTCAACCGGATGTCCGCCCGTCCCCGCAAGATTGATATCGTTCTTAATGCAGGGAACGATGAAGAAAAATGAGGCAGCCACGATAAGGCCTGTGGTAATAACTGCCACTGTGGGATTTTTCCTCACAAGATGCTCTATAACAATTCCGCCAAGTCTTGCCACTAAGATACACAGGGCAAGCAGGGAGGTGTATATATACCAGTCAAGGTAGCTCTTCAAAATTGCAAAGAACATGACCGGGAGAACTGTCCATACAAGGAGCAGATAGTTTTCCTTAATAAAATTCGTAACAACTGTTATCGATCTGTTGCCGGAACGAAGCTTTATAACGGCCATTGCCACAGTTGCAACAATTATTGTGATGATGAAAAGCTGCATCACATTCGATCCGATGAAATCGATGATGGGTTTTGAAAAGTTCTCGTCGGATGTGCTTACTCTGTCGACTGTCTCGCCGAACATAAGAGTATCTATGAACTGCATTCCATCAAACATCGAGCGCTTGACCATCCATGCGACCGGAAGAAGAGCAGCAAGAAAAGCGGATATAACCACTCTTGACGGCTTTTTGAAGGCTTCTCGAATCCTCGGAATGTATAACAGCCCGATCATGAAGATAAGAGCAGCATGAGGTCCCTTGCACATGAAGGCGAGGCCCAGGGAGATGCCGTATAAGTACATGAAACGTGGGTTATACATGATTTCGTAGAGCGAGATCATGGCAATCACGAAAAAGAGATTAAAGAAGGAATCCATCTCCGCCGCTCTGTACATGTGAAATGTAAAAAAGGGTGTACATGCCGCAAATATAAACGGAAACAGAACCGCTGAGTAGAGATTATCTCTTCTGATCAAAAACAGGATGACCACAAGCAGCGTTAAAAGACCGCCAACTGCAGATGGAAAGCGCGCTGCAAAATTGCACACACCGAGAAGCTTATAGCATATAGCCATCATATCAAGGCAGAGCGGAGGCTTGGAATTAAAATAGTCCGCAGCATACTTGTAAGTGTTTACAATCCAGTTGCTCTGTTTGTACATCTCATATGCGTTTGTCGCATGGTAGGCTTCGTCGGTTGAAATCAGATATCCTGCACCGAGATTATGAAATAACATATAGACAATCAGGAGCGTAGCACCTGAAAGAACAGTTAATAACAACCCCATTTCAACTTTTTTCCCCATATATAATTATCTCCCCATAAAAAACCACAAAATACAGTGGTATAATCCACCGATTTTCTTAGAGATATTATATTCTTTCGGAGAGTATTTTGCATTATTATAATTTGCCAAAAATATCCGCAAACGAAAAGAGAGACTTAAAAGCCTCTCTTTTCTATCGTATGAACTGTATTCAGTTTTGTATTCAGTTGTCATTCCATTTTCAGGTTTTGTATGGTTATTACGGTCATTCCAACCTGAATGAAGAATACCATCAGCCAGGCACCGCCTATAATGGCATTTCCTCCAACGAAGAATGTGATCGTCAGAATCAGACACAGACATGTCCAAAGAATCTGCATTCTTGCTCTATTCATAACCTTCAAAATCCTCCTCACAGAATATTTGAATATCTGTCTATATTATACAACGTTTTGTGTTTTTATGCGAAATTTTTTTGCATTTTTCACGAAAAAATTTGAAAAATATTTTCAGAGGGGTGGAGGAGGCCCTAAAAATCACTCTCTGGCGGCTTTTGAAGCTACTTTATCCTGATACATAATACTATCCGCGCGTTTAAATACATCATTTATACACCGGTCGGTATTTTTATCATATATGGCCATACCTATAGCGGCAGAATAGCGTCGCCACGGGCTTCGGTGCTCATCTACTGCGGTGTCGGCAAAAACTTCCTTGATCTGGGAAAGGAGACTGTCTCTGTTTTCATAATCACTTTTTTCCAGAAGAACAACGAATTCATCGCCGCCGATTCTGAATACGGGCGAGTGTTCATAAACAACGCAGAGCTTGTGGCAGGCACCGAAAATATAGTCATTTCCGTGCTCATGACCATAGGTATCGTTGATTTTTTTCAGGTTATTAAGGTCAACCATCAGAATTCCGAACTCTGCGGTTCCTGAGTCTATATCCTGATCTACACGCATGGCAACATTGTCATACCAGGCCTTGTTCTTAACGTGGGTAAGGGCATCCTGATAGGCTACGGTATCCATATAGTTTACCTGGTTTTTCATGTCCTCTACCTGAACCTGGGCTTCAAGAATATTGCTTGCATAGGTGCGCATGTCCTCTGTCATCTGGCCTATGGCTTCAGACAGAGATTCAACCTCATTCTTTGAATGGATATGTGGATCGTTATATATCAATAGGTTGGGATCCGTCTGGGAATGACTGCTCTTGGCAAAGGCCGAGACACTTTTTTCCAGACGTCCGATGGGTTCTGTGATGCTGCGATTTGCCCATATTATGAAAAGAATTGAGAATGCTATGCCAAGTATGAGAATAAGGATAATACAGAGTGCCGTATATGTTCTGATAGCGAGCTGCACATCTTCCACCTCGATATCCACACACAAAAGGGCGAAATGTTCGCCTTTGCTGTTGATCAAAGGCTTGGAAATAGTGTAGTCATATCCCCAGGTAGTGAAATTTTTGCAGAAGGATATGGTGTTTTTATCAAGTGCATCCTGATATACATAAAGATCCTTTTCTTCGTAAACATCATAAAGAATATAACCCAGGTAGTAGCCGTCGGGATCGGTTGCCCTTCCCTCTGCGGTATCTGCGGAGATGATGTTCATCATGCCATTTCGGTCGCCGTCCAGTACCGGCTTGACTATATAGAGGTAATGAATATCAAAATCCTCCATTATTGAATCCATAAAGGTGATAAGTTTGATGAATTTCTCGGATTCGACACCTGTTTCGACGCAGGTGGACAGATCCTCTATGTCTATATGGCTGTAGACATAGTTAACAATGTCAATCATTCGCTTGTTATATGAACGATAGATTGCCGTCGTGAAGGTTTGGTATGTAATTATGCTGAATAATACGCACAGCGTTGTGAGAAAACCTAACATGAATAGGATTATGCTGCGCTTTAATGGTTTCTGCGTTGTATTCATAGCATCATCACCCAAAAGGTCACAGTATCAATAATATTGTATCCAATTTTGACGGGAAAATGTTAACGAAGCACATTTCTTAATAAAGAAATAAGAGGTAATTTATAGGTTTTTAACAGATGCTGATAATATGTTTGACCAAAGCGGTTGTTTTGCTTACTATTTACTGTATAGGAATTGAGAGGAAAATCATTGGGATGAAGATACGATTTATAGAACCGGGGAACAGGCCTTATAAAAAGACCATTCTAAACTATTTTGTTTACGATAGGTATATAAGGACTCCTTCCGTCGGGCTTAACACGCTTGCAACAATAGTAAAGAAAGAGATTCCGGATACATATATGTACAGTGAATCAATTTCGAAGATTAAATATGATGATGTGCTTGATGCAGACATTATCTTTTTGGGCATATTTACCTTTGCTGCGGTAAGGGGCTATGAACTTGCCGATTTTTTCAGGAAAAATTCCTCCGCAAAGGTTGTGCTCGGAGGTCTTCATGCCTCGATGAATTATGAGGAGGCAGTACAGCACTGCGACTATGTGATGCTGGGAGAGGGCGATGAGACAATAATGCCTCTGATACGGGCAATCGAGCGCGGAGAAGAGCCATCAGGTAAGGGATATGCCTATCTGCGCGGCGATGAGCTTGTTAATACGGGTATGCCGGAGCCTCCGACTGATCTTGATCTTATCCCCGACAGGGATCTCATTCACAATTACAGGAAGATGGTGGGGCACATGACCATCTGGCCTCAGGTTCATGCCTCAAGGGGCTGCCCGCACAACTGCGATTACTGCGCTCTTGTGAGACACTTTGGCCATTGCGTCAGGAAAAGATCCCCGGAAAATGTCGTAGAGGACATCAAATACTCGATCGACTTCTTTCACAAGGGAAAGCTCAGACTTTTAAAGGATCTGTGGATTACGGATGACAATTTCTTTGCTGACAGAGAATGGGCGATAGCTGTTTTAAACAAGATAATCGACAGCGGAATAAAATACCGCTTCAACATACAGGCGAGGTACGAGGTCGGATTTGACGATGAGATGCTTGAACTTCTAAAGAAAGCGGGTTTTTTCGAGCTTGATATGGGAATTGAGTTCATAGACGACGATTCCTTTAAGACATATCACAAGAAGTCGACGAAGACAGAGATAGAAGAGTCGATCAGGAATATTCAGAGACACGGAATGAGCGTCAGAGGACTTTTTATTCTGGGATCTGATAATCAGAAGGTCGGCTGCGGCAAGGAGCTTGCGGATTTTGTTATAAAAAATCATATCCAGGGCGTCCTTATCCAATGCATGTACTTTGTGCCGGGCACTCCGGTCTATGAGAAGAATAAAGACAAGCTTCTTCATACAAGGTGGGATAAGTACAACGGAAATGCGGTACACAGACCAAAGAACATGACTCCGTACGAGCTTCAGCTTGAAAATATCGATGCCAGCAGAAGGATATATTCTCCCAAAAGGCTGTTACAGGCGATATTATTTGAGGATTTTGTTCATAAAATACTTTTTATCGGTGAGTTCTTCTGGCACTGGAGCGTAAGGAGTGACATGAAGAAGGAGCTGCCGTATTTAAAACAGGTGTCGCAGACATCGGTTATGTCGAATTCGGACAATAAAAAATTAGTGGTTTCTTGAAAATAAATCTTATGAAGAAGGGGGAAAGATAAGAAACATGGCTATAGCGGGTAATATCAGCGAGAAAGAGCTCTATGATGCGATTCTCGCCTTTGATGAAAGTGAGGAGGCGCAGGACTTCTATTACAAGATAATGGATACGCCTACCGGTCGAAAAAACAAAAGCGGAAGTGATGAAACAGTAAGGGATAGGATTTTAAAGGCCTATGCAATGCTGTTCTGCGAAGAAGCGGGGCTGGCGCCCGGTGAAAAGGCGGGAGTTGATGAGGTTGCCGATACGGCTGACAGACTCTACATTGGTTCTCTTGGCTATGATCCACAGCACTGGTACCGGATGAAATATCATTTTCCGGTGATTGACGAGGACAACTACGACAGATTTGCAGCACTTGTTCTTTCCGATATGAATGCGGGACCTTTACACGATGCGGCACTAAATGATGGCGAAACACTGGTGGTTGGAGAGGCAGATCCTCTTCATATGACTGCAGAGCAGAGGAAGAGCCAGAGTGTAAAATCGGTTTCAATGACATTGGGGGGTCAGTGATGAACATATTAGCTGTGGATGAGGACAAGGAGTCCCTGAAAAAAATAAAGAAGATTATTGAGACAGTGTCTCCGGATGCGACGCTGTTTTCAAGTGACAGTTCGCTGGCCGCACTCGCTACGGCTCGTGAGACGGAGATGGATGTAGCGGTTTTGGAGACAGAAATGTCTGAACTTGGGGGAATAGATCTTGGCGGATACTTAAAGGAATTGAATCCTTATATCAATCTTATCTATCTCACTAATCACACAGAACAGGCCTATGAAGCCATGAAGCTTCATGCCAGCGGATATATCAAAAAGCCGGGCACTAAGGATCAGGTGAAGAGTGAGCTCGAATCCCTCAGATACCCTGAGATACGAAAGAAATATAAGAGAGTTTTTGCTCAGACTTTTGGCAATTTTGAGTTATTTGTTGACGGGGAACCTGTTGAATTCAAATACAAAAGAACCAAAGAGATAGTAGCGCTTCTCATAAATAACAAGGGTGCGCAGACTACAAATGGAGAAATAATCGCATCCCTTTGGGAGGATGACGGAGATCCCGAAAAGAAGCTGTCCTACCTGTGTAACCTTCGTCAGGACCTTCAGAACACCTTCAAGAAGCTTAAGCTTGACGGAATTATCCTGAAACAGCGAGGAAGCCTTGCCATAGCAAAGGACAGGATTGAATGTGACCTCTATGACTGGCTTGAAAAGAAGAAGGATTCCAAGTATAAGTACATGGGCGACTATATGAACCAGTACAGCTGGTGCGAGTTCTTCCATGCAGAGCTCGATGAGATAAGCTATGACATGGAAGAGGATGAGTAAAAACTGATTAATCCTGTAAAATTGCGGAGAGTTTTCCGTTTGACAGAATCGACAGATGCTGCGTTGCGCGAGACATTGCTGTATAGAGGCAGTGTCTGCCGGATTCGTCATCGGGATACGACTCCGAATCGGCGTCGGGCAGAATTACATGGTCGAATTCCAGACCTTTGGCAAGCGCAAGCTCCAAAAGAAAAGCACCACTTTTAGGCAGGGCATCGTGCCCTGTTATTATTTGCGGAGAATTATCCTTTAGCATAGCTGAAATTTGTTCAAGCCTATATTCGTTTCTGCAGATTATGGCCGTAAGGCCTTCTTTTTTTTCATATTCACTGAGAAGAGCTGTCAGTTCTTTCAGGTATTCCTTATCCGAACTGCATACCTTTACCGAAACCGGCTCGCCGGGGCGTTTTACGGAGGAAATCATCATTTTTTTCTCCGGAGGCAGAATGGAAGCGAACATATCGGTGATCTCGGGTGAGCTTCGATAGCTCGTCATGAGAGGAAGCTCTGTGAAGCGCTTTTTATCTGCTTCTGCCATCTCCTTAAGCTCGGCAAAAGTAACCGTACCTTCACGAATTGCCTGGAATTCATCTCCAAGGAGCATGAAGCGGGCATTCGGGAAATACTTTGCAAAGACCATCATCTGTGCCCTTGTGTAATCCTGCACCTCATCAACCATAACATAACGCATGTTACGATCGCATATGCCGGTAAGTTCCATTCTTGTATAGAGCCATTCTGCGGCTGTTACACGGGTTTTGCCCAGGATGCGTCTCGCAACATGGAGGGCGTTTACCCACCTGCAGCGTCTGATATTGGAGAGTGCTCCGCCAAAATCGTTCTCTGCGCGGTTATCCTCTGCCTGATCGGACTTTGCCATGCTTCCGGAGGCATTTTCGTTATCATTTTTTTCAAGGTGGCGAAGAGAGTTCTTGACCTTGTGCTCAAGTTCATCGGATACGGTCTGGATAAGGCGTATTCCCATGGGGAATTTCCTGAATTTATTTACTACGGACAGGACTTCCTTTTTGGACATAACAAGATTGCCCTTGTGCGTTATTTCATAAAAATCCGCAGCCTCGGGCGTCAGTGTCGGAAGTACGTCGTGTATCTTCTGAAGATTCTCCGCTTCGGTATAGTCGTATTCATCATCGGAAAAAGGAACATGCACCATCTGAAGAAATTCGCGCCAGGTAAGTGTCAGAGGGTTTGTCTCGCCCATATCCGGGAGAACATTGTCAATATACTCACGAAATACCGGGTTCAGTGTCATAAGGCATACCTGGTCGGGGCGGAGAGTGTTTCTTTTTTGATAGAACAGATACGCAATTCTCTGCAGCAAAACAGAGGTCTTTCCGCTTCCGGCGATACCGTTTACAAGGAGCACGGGCACATCGGGATAGCGGATGACGGTATTTTGTTCCTTCTGAATGGTTGCAGTAATAGCCTGCATCTTGTCGGAGTGCGTCTGGGAGAGCGACTGCAGGAGCATGGGGTCCTCAATCGCAATCTGCGTATCAAAATAGGCCAGAAGCTTATTTTTGTGCAGATCAAACTGGCGACGAAGCTTCAGATCAACAGGGATTTCCCTGTCTTCAACGGTGTAGTGAGTGTGGCCGCTCTCCTGATTGTAGTAAACCTCGGCAATTGGAGATCTCCAGTCAACCACCATCTGGTCATAGCCGTTTTCGGAGATGGCAGCACGGCCGATGTAATAGTTTTCAGGTTCCTCGGATGGATCAAACTGCAGCTGGATTTTTGCAAAATAAGGAGACTCAAGGAGCTTGTTCACGCTTGTGAGACGATTTCCAAGAGAATTGCTCTCTACGTTGTAAGTATCGATATAGCGGTTCCATACCTCGATCTCGGCCAGGGTTTCCATCGTGGTCTCGATGTCCGCGTAATCGAAACGTATGTTATCGCGGATATCATTCTTGTCGTCCAGCGCCTTTTCATCGAGGGCTGCGATCTGCTCCTCGAGATCGTTTTTCATCTTGAGAAGCTTGTCGTAGGTCTCCTGTAAATGCTGTTGTTCTTTGTCAAAAATCTCTTTTTCCATTCGTGTTACCTTTAAAATTCATTCAAAATTCTTTATATTTCTGTTTTCGCCTTTTCAATTGCGGCTATTATTTTATCACAAAAAGTGTCAAATTCCGGATCTTCCTCGTATTCCTCAGGATGAGAGAGGACGTAATCAACTGCCAGACGAACTCCCTTATGGAAGGGAATAGTGGTAGTCATTTGCGGAACGAGTCTTTTTAGCTTGCTGTTGTCAAAAACAACGGATACGGCTTTGTCTCCGAGAAGACTTCCTTCGAAATCCATGTCGTATTTTTCACCTACATCACTTAAGAAATCGGATGAAACATGGTAAGCCTTTAGTTCTACGCCCAGAGCATCAGCAATAGTCTGATATATCTGATCCCAGCTAAGGATTTCGTCACCTGTTATCTGGAAAGCCTCGCCTATGGCATGTCTGTTGCCCATGAGACCGGTAAAGCCGATCGCGAAATCGCTGTTAAAGGTAACAGCCCACAGAGATGATCCGTCGCCCTGAATTATGACGGGTTTTCCCTGCTGCATGCGCTTTATAACCTGGTAGAATCCTTTTTTGCCATGCACACCGAGCGGAATATGTCTCTCGTCGTAGGTGTGGCTGGGTCTTACTATGGTTACGGGGAAGCCCTCTTCGCGGTATTTTTTCATGAGAAATTCTTCGCAGGCGATCTTGTTTCTGGAGTATTCCCAATACGGATTCGCCAGAGTTGTTCCTTCGGTTATGATATAGCCTGCTGCGGGTTTATTGTAGGCAGAAGCAGAGCTGATGAAGATGTACTGCTTTGTTTTATCCTTAAAGAGTCTGTAGTCTCGCTCCACGGCCTTAACATCAAAGGCGATGAAATCGCTTACCACATCGAAATCCATGCCGGAGAGCTTCTCTGCGACATCGCTTTCATTATATATATCAGCTGTTATTTGTTTTACTGAAGAAGGGACATCGCTCTTGCGATTTCCCCTGTTTAAGAGGTATACCTCCCATTGAGGATCCTCCGACAGTCTTCTTACTATTCCCATACTGATGGTTCCCGTACCACCGATAAAAAGTGCTTTCATGCTGTAACCCTCCTTTTTATTCATATGAATAGTATAAAACATTTTTGAGGAAAACAAAAAATAATTACCGAATGACAAAATATTTATAGTTTTATGATTGGCATAGTGGTTAAATAACAACTAACGTTTCTATGAAAGGTTGGACTTTAAAGTGAAAAATGCAGATAAAGACTGGCAGTTTCCAAGAACCAGACTTGAGTGGCTCTGGGATAACATGGAGGGATATAAGGCGCTGTATATCGTTTCCGTTGCCGGTACATTTTTATACAACATGATGCAGCTGACGGTTCCGTATTTTTCATCACAGATAGTAGACAAATTCCTCTCGGGACCTGAGGCGAGAGCCAATTTCAGTGCTCATTCCGATGAGTTTTACAGGCTTATTTTCATGATGATATTCTTCACAATTCTAAGGTGTATCATCGTGTACGCGGATTGCGTGGGATACGAAGTGGTGTCCCAGGGAGTCCTTTTCAGAGTGCGAAATTTCATTTATGACAAGATTCAGAGACAGGACATGAAGTTCTACAGCACCTACAGGACCGGTGACCTCATGACCAGAGTTACCGGTGATCTGGATGCCGTAAGGCACATGATCGCCTGGGTTGTGAGAATGCTGGTTGAGGCGTTTTCGCTTATTTTGGCCGTCGGAATCTATTTTGTGTTCATGAACTGGAAAATGGCGCTCTGTCTTCTCGCAGTAGCTCCGCTGATTTTCATTATAATAATGGCTTTTAAACTGCAGGTTGCGCCTATGCATGCGCTCCTTAGGGAAAAACTGGCCAAAATGAACACAATGGCGCAGGAGAATATCTCCGGAAATCGCGTGGTTAAGGCTTTTGCCAGGGAAGACTATGAGATAGAGTCTTTTGATGAATGCAACAGGGACTACCGTGACACCAATAAGAAGACAGCTATGATCTGGCTTAGATATTTCCCGATAGTTGAGACCTTTGCAAACCTGCTTCCCATTATTCTGCTGCTAGTAGGCGGACTTTTCCTTATGGGCAATCAGATGACAATGGGTGAATATGTGGCTTTTTCCGGACTTATCTGGGCCATCGCCAATCCCATGAGACAGCTTGGAAATATCATGAACGAGTTCCAGAGATTTTCGGCGGCGTCTGTAAAGGTCATGGAAATCTACTACTCAGAGCCGGAGATTGTGGACAAGGAATACACGGCCCTTATGCCCAACAGATTTGAGGGCAAGGTCGAGTTCAGGGATGTGAGCTTCCAGTATTCGGACGGTAAGCTTCCTGTTTTGAAAAATATATCATTTACCGCTGAGCCGGGGCAGACTGTGGCCATTATGGGAGAGACGGGCTGCGGAAAAACATCGCTTATACATCTTATTCCCAGATTCTACGAACCGACGGGAGGCCGCGTGCTTGTTGACAGCGTGGATGTGCAGGATATTGCACTTCATCAGCTTCGAAGAAATATCGGACTTGCGACGCAGGATGTTTTGCTCTACTCAGACACTATTGATGGAAATATCGCCTACGGAGATCAGCTGCTAAGTAAAGAGGATGTCATGAAGTACGCGAAATATTCTCAGGCTTCCGATTTTATTGCAAAGATGCCTGAGGGCTATGAGACGATTGTCGGAGAGAGGGGAGTCGGATTGTCGGGCGGACAAAAGCAGAGAATTTCTCTTGCCAGAGCACTGGCGGTGAGACCCTCGATACTTATACTTGATGATACGACCTCGGCGGTTGATCTTGAGACCGAGAAGGCAATTCAGGATAGCTTACGGGATCTTGATTTTAAATGTACGAAGATAATCATTGCCCAAAGAATATCCACGACAAAGGATGCGGATCAGATTCTAATCATGCAAAACGGTGAGATTACTGAGCGGGGCACACATGAGGAACTGATAAAACTTGGCGGATACTACGCGGAGCTTGTAAAGCTTCAGATGGGGGCATAACAGATGGCCAGAAATACATATAAACAGGATGAATTATTAGAGGAGCCTTTTGATATAAAGCATCTCCTTAGGGCATCGGGATATATTAAAAAGCATATTGGTGTGATGCTTGTGGCGTTTTTGCTGTCGGCGATTGCCGGGGTCACAGCCCTTGTGAATCCCGTTATTGTTCGTAATGCACTGGATGTGGCGATTCCTGACGGGAACAGAGTGCTGCTCTTTAGGCTGGTTATAATATCGGCTGCTTTGTATGCACTTAGCATCTTCTTTTCACTGGTGCGCTCAAAAATAATGGTTAATGTGAGCCAGGATATCATCTATCAGATAAGGAGCGATCTGTTTGAGCACCTGCAAAAGCTTCCTTTTCAGTATTACGATGACAGACCGCACGGGAAAATACTGGTAAGGGTGGTCAATTACGTAAATTCGGTTTCGGACATGCTAAGTAACGGTCTTATCAATATCGTACTTGAGATTCTGAACCTCATATTTATTGTAATTTTCATGTTTTACGTCGATGTTCAGCTTAGTCTCGTGGTACTGGCGGGCATTCCGGTGCTCATGATTTTCATGTTCTGGATCAAGAATAAGCAGCGCCGGGCATGGCAGATGGTTTCCAATAAAAACTCGAATCTGAATGCGTATCTTCAGGAAAATATCGTTGGTGCCAGAATTACACAGATATTCGCCAGAGAGGACGAAAATGCAAAGATTTTCAGGGACCTTTCGGATGACTGCAGAAAAACCTGGATGAAGGCCATATACTACAGTACATCAGTATGGCCCGGAATAGATACCATCTCGGTATTTGTAAGAGCAGCCATCTACTTCTTCGGACTTGTGATATTTGCAAACGGTCACCAGAGTCTCGGAACGATTGTTGCCATATCAAGCTATGCGTCCAGATTCTGGCAGCCGATCATGAACCTTGGAAACATTTTTAACGGCTTCATCAATAATATCGCGTATCTGGAGAGAATCTTTGAGACTATGGATGAGCCCGTGACTATTACGGATGAGCCCGGAGCAATCGAGCTTGCGCCTGTAACGGGCAGGGTAGAATTTCAGAATGTCTCATTTTCCTATGAAGAAGGAAAAGAAGTTCTGCATAATGTGTCCTTTACTGTGGAGCCCGGGGAATCCATCGCACTTGTGGGGCCAACCGGCGCAGGCAAGAGCACTATCGTAAGTCTTATATCGAGATTTTATAATGTTGATAGCGGCAGGATTCTTATCGACGGACAGGACATTTCCAAGGTGACATTAAAATCTCTCAGGGAACAGATGGGTATAATGCTGCAGGATAGCTTCATTTTCTCGGGAACTATCGAGGATAACATACGTTACGGAAAACTTGATGCATCTAAGGAAGAGATAATAAAAGCATCGAAGACTGTCTGTGCACACACATTTATCAGCGGCATGAGCCGGGGATATCGCACAGAGGTTAAGGAGAGAGGAGCACTTCTGTCTCAGGGGCAAAAACAGCTTATCTCCTTTGCGCGGACACTTATCTCGGATCCGAGAATTATGGTACTGGATGAGGCCACGTCCAGTATCGATGTTCAGACGGAAAAAGACCTTCAGAGAGGCTTGAATGCTATGCTGGCCGGCAGAACCAGCTTTATAATAGCGCACCGCTTATCGACCATTACAGGTTGTGACAAGATAATGTATATCAATGATGGCGGTATCACCGAGTGCGGTACACATGAGGAACTTATGAAGAAAAAGGGTGATTACTATCACCTGTATACGGCTCAGATACTCTCTGATGCCCGCCCTGCATAGGGCTATTTTGATGGAGTAGGATATTATGAAAAGTAACATAACAGATATGACGACAGGGAATCCGGCAAGACACATCCTAGTGTTTGCCCTCCCTACACTGATTGGAAACATTTTCCAGCAGATATATAATCTCGCCGATTCGATAATTGTCGGAAGATTTGTCGGAGCAGATGCATTTGCCGCTGTCGGTGCCACAAGCTCCATAACTTTCCTGTTTTTTGCGCTTTGCAACGGTATCGGAGGTGGCGGCGGTATTGTTGTGTCACAGTATTACGGAGCCCACATAGACAGCAAGGTGAAAAAATGTATAGTTAACACAGGCCTTATTATGCTCTTGGTTCCGATATTTTTCGGAGCGCTGGGATTCCTTCTTGCACCTCATCTGCTTAAACTTCTGGGAACACCGGAGCTTATCATAGGAGATGCCATATTATATGTGCGCTTTATGTGTATCGGACTTTTGTTTGTATCCTTGTACAACTATTTGTCTTCAATGCTGCGTGCGCTCGGAGACTCCAGAACACCACTGTATTTCCTGATAATATCAACTGTTATAAATATCGTGCTTGATATTGTGTTTGTGTGCGTTTTCAGGCTTGGAATCAAGGGCGCGGCTCTTGCCACTGTTGTGGCGCAGTTTATTTCTGTGGTACTAAGTGCAATATATGCATACAAAACCAACAGATATTTCCGCTTTGAGAAGGAAGACTTCGAGATATCAATGCATATGACCTACAAGATTATTCGCCTTGGAGTGCCCATGTCGATCCAGTTCGGACTCATTGCGATTTCAGCCATGGCGGTTCAGCGAATAGTCAATTCCTACGGAACGACTGTAGTGGCAGCTTTTACAGCCACAAACAGGATAGAGCAGCTTATTCATCAGCCCTATGCAACGCTGGGAGCATCCCTTGCGACCTACAGCGGACAGAACTTCGGAGCAAAAAGAAACGACCGCGTCTATTCGGGTTACAAGAGCGGTCTTGTTATTATGGCCGTATTCACAGCTATTCTGGTATTTACAATGCAATTGTTCGGAAGAGCTATTTGCAGTATGTTTGTGACTGATACGGAGGTTATAACTCTTGGTGCTGACGGACTTAAGATTACAAGTCTGTTCTATCTTGCGCTCGGATTAATTTATGTTGTTCGCGGAGTCCTGACCGGCATAGGAGATGCGTTCTTCTCCCTGTTCAACGGTGTCATAGAGGTCATCGGAAGATTCACCATACCGCTCCTTCTGACCTCATACCTCGGCTTCGGAGCGACCGGTATCTGGCTTTCCTCCGGAATCGTCTGGCTTATCAGCGGCGTCACCGCCTGGCTCCGCTACTACACCTATTTCCAGAGAAAACGTCTCCACACCCACGCCAGCATCCAAACCACCTGAGGTAAATAACTTCGCACGGCAGCCCCCTGGGCCCGGGCCCAAACCATATGCTCAGATGAATCGTCATCTTGGCGAAATTCATCACGCTCTTTGTTTGTCATCATGCGTGGGGCAACATGTTTGAAAGATGTTTGCTTAAAGCCACTAACGTTCTTAAGACTTTTTGCTGCTATATCCATTCGCTTGAATTTTCTAATGCTCACGCAGATTTCTTTTATTGTGCATGCTCGCTATAATCGCTTTTTCAAAGCTCGCTATCTCGCATGCACTTAAAATCTGCCATGTGAGCATAAGAAAATTCAAAGCTCAGAATAAATTGCTAAAAAGTCTTAAGAACGTTAGTGGCTTTTGCAAACAGCCTTGAGTTTTGACCCACGTATGAATTAAAGAAAACAAAGAGCGTGATGAATGTTCTTCGCCAACTGACGATGAAAATGAGCATATGGTTTGGGTCCGGGCCATGGGGTCTGCCGTGCGAAGTTATTGCAGCAGTTTTAGGGAGTATTCGTAGGCGAAGAGGGCGTCCTTGTCATCTAGGCGTATGTCGAAGAGCTGTTTCATCTTGTCGAAGCGGTAGAAGAGGGTGGACTTGTGTATGAAAAGCGCATTTGCTGTGGCAGGTGCGCTTCTATTATTGTCGAAATAAGTTTCCAGAGTGCTGATGTAGTTCGTTCCGTGCTCCTCGTCATGTTTTTTCATGAACTTGATGGAGGGGTGGATTGAGGCACGGACCATTGATTCTTTGTTCACGGAGCTAAGTATGTGTTTTAAGTAGTAATTACGGTAATAAATAATGGGTGATTCGTTAAAAACAGGGAGTCTCTGCGACAAAAGTCCCTGGCACTGGCTGAAATAGGCGGAGCTTTCACTCAATTTGTCATAAAGATAGCTTACGGTTCCTATCATGTGATTCATTGTAAGGAAGGTTTTCAGCCTTTTTTCAGTCTTTGGAGTTATGGCTTCCATTTTTGATGTGGAAACAAGAGTTATAAAACGGTTACCGAAGATACCGGTCACACTGTTTGAAAAGATGGTGGAAAGCTGCTGGATATAGATATGGTAAGCCATAAGCCTTCTGGAGGTGGCGGTAAAGCTGCTGGCAATGATGTAGTAGTATTCCTTCGGCTTTATTCCCAGAAGCGACAGCTGGTTCACAGCGGTTTCTTCATCATAGTGGCGCCCGAAAAGATCCCGCAGGAACATATCATATTTGATGCCCTGGGGATTTCGGTAACTGTCGTCCTTTTGCAGCTGTATTGATACCATCTGGGCGAGGGAGTGAATGAGGTCAAGATCACTTTCTGTGTGTTCGCGTTCATTACATCTTATGCAAATATAGCCCACAACTGCATGTTTTATTCTTATGCTTTCAAATATCCAGTCAAAATCGCTTTCTTCAAGCTTCACGGCGAAGGGATATACCGAGTGGTAGATTCTTTCGGTAACTTTCTTTTGTTCCATATCCTCGGAGTATTTAGCTTTGACGGATAGTCTGTTGTTCTTTATTTCCAGGTTCTTATCCTCGGAAACATCGGGGAAGGATGCCAGAATTCCATAACTACTGTCACAGACCACGACGGGATTATTGAGGTATTTGTATGCCGTCTGAAGGAGGGCGTCGATACCGTAGCCGTTGTGCAGGATACTGAAAAGACTTCGCTTTTGCACATCTATGTTTTGATATGCCAGAATTACATCCTCCATAAGGTTGTACAACTCTAATATGTTCAGCTCTTCTTCTATATAAAGGGAGTCCGAGGCAGGAGTGTTCTGACCGGTTCCTATGAAAAGGATATCGCCGTAAACCTCCGCCTTTCCAAAGGTTTTGTAATCTGCAAGATACAAAATATTCGGCATCAGATGCTCAATGTTGGCATCATTTTCGTTAAAAAAGCGTATTCCGTCAATTGAATGCCTTTTTTGATAGTTTCCATGCACTTTTAAATCGTACTTTTTCTCTATTGCATCCAGAATATCTGAAATATAAGCCATTTTACTGCTATCTCCCGTTTTTTAAGTAAATTTTCGTTGCATCCGACAAACGTCGGAAAAAGTATACATTATTTTGAGATTTTACTCAATGGCTGTTGGATGTAAAGGGAAACTCTGAATGATAAATTCTTAACTATCAGAGCGAATTCTGAATTAAAAGGAAAAAGGGAGAATTTTTATGAGTATCAAAGTAATGGGCGTTACAGCCGGAAGAAAGAACAGCAACAGTGAGATCCTTTTAAAGGAAGCACTCATTGCATGTGAGGAAGCCGGCGCAGAAGTAACTATGATCAATCTTAGGGATTACAACATTCTGGATTGTACCGGATGCACATCCTGCACCATCGGTATGTCACAGGGCAAGAACGTAGGATGCGTACTTGATGATAAGGACGATAAGAAAAAGATCATGGATGTCCTTCTTAGTCAGGATGCGGTTATCTATTCAGTTCCTACATATGATCTTATGCCATCCGCCAATTATCTGACATTTGCACAGAGAAGTCTTAGCTACGAGACAGCATTCCTTGAGACAATCGGTGCCATCGAGCACAGAGACAGGGTTGCAGGTCTTATCTCAGTAGGTGGATCAACAAGAGCATGGCAGTCAATGGCTCTCGAGGGACTTCAGGCAACAATGTTCACAACTGACATGAAGGTTGTAGACATGATCCTTGCAACAAGAGTTCCGGGCCCGGCACAGTGCCTGCTGGATGACGAGCTCATCGCAAGAGCACACAAGATGGGTGAGAACATCATCGAAGCTGTTAAGACTCCCGTAGAGGAGAGAAAATGGCTCGGCGACGAGAACATGGGATGGTGCCCGAACTGCCACTCAAATGCACTTGTTCTCGGTGAACCTCAGTGGGACGGCCTTCACTATCCTATCGAGTGCCAGGTTTGCGGCGCAGGCGGAAACCTCGAGCAGACAGAGGATGGCAAGTGGAAGTTTGTTATTCAGGAGGATGGCCTCTTGAAGGATCGTACAACTGTTGAGGGAAGAGCAAGACACCTTGAGGAGATCGGACATACTCAGGGCGGATTCTTCGGAAATCCCGAGAACAGAGAGATTGTAGGTAAAAAGATCATCAGATATAAAGAGAAGAATTTCAAGGGAATCTAATACTTTTCGGAGGATATGGCAATGAAAAAGAGTTTTAAATATCGCGCAGTGAATGCGCTTATTATGAACATTCCGATAGCACTTGCTATTTCACTTACAGCACAGCTGCTTGCGATTCACACGGTTATACCGCAGTTGCTTTTAATCAATTTCCTTATTGCTTATGTAGTGTCTTTTGTGGTTGGCGTGACACTTCCCTGTGTCGGATGGGGAATCGGATTTGCGAATTTCTGCAAGACAAAGCCGAATACACTTCCCTTTGGTCTTTGCATCAACGCAGTTGTGAACCTTACATATGTTGTGATCAACAGCCTGATTCTTACATATTTTAATGTGGTTATTCTGAATCATGCACCTATCATTGCATATTTTATCGGAATGGCAACGACATTCATTCCGATCTATATCGTCGGATACATTGTTTCCTTCCTTTGGAACCGTCCGGCAGAAAAAATGACAGAAAGTATTTGTGGCAACGAATAATTATTTGGAGGTAAGTAAAAATGAAACAGTTACAGTCAGATGTAATCGTAGTAGCAGCAGGCCTTTCAGGACTTGCAGCAAGTATTGCGGCAGCCGAGAACGGCGCAAGCGTAATCACTTTTGAGAAGTCATCCACCACAGGTGGTGCAGCAAACATGGGTATGGGCCCTCTCGGCGTAGGCTCCAGAATTCAGAAGGATCACATGATTGCTCTTACACCCGGTGAAGCTTTCAGAAAGCACATGTATTTCACTCACTATCGTGTAGACGCAAGAATGGTAAGAGATTACTACTTCAAGTCAGGTGACACAATCGACTGGCTCATGGATATGGGCGTTGAGTTCGTAGGCGTTCAGAGAGCATTCAGTGCTCCTGAGGCTACAAGAGCTTACTCAGACGGTGAGTTCACATGGCACGTTGTAAAGCCTGAGGATGGCGGAATGCCCGGCCCTCGCTGTGCAACAGCTATGACAAAGAAGATGACAGAGAGAGCAAAGGAACTTGGCGTAGACTTCCAGTTCGAGACTCCCGTTAAGAAGATCATCATGGAGGACGGCGCAGCTGTAGGTGTAATCGCAGTTGACAAGAACGGTGAAGAGATCGAAGCAAGAGCAAATGCAGTAATCATCTGCACAGGTGGTTTCGGTGATAACCCGGAGATGATCAAGGAGCAGACAGAGTTCGAGTATGGCAACACAATCTACAACTTCGCTGTTCCCGGAATGAAGGGCGATGGTATCAAGATGGCATGGGAAGCAGGCGCAGGCCACGAGCCTTGCATCATGGAGCTTATGTATCAGCTTCCCGACAACATGAACCACTTCATCCTTGACGGTGCTTTCCGTCAGCCTTGCCTCTGGGTAAACAGAAACGGACAGAGATTCATGCCCGAGGATCAGATTGCAAACACAACCTTCACAGGTAACGCAATCGCAGCACAGCCCGGCAAGGTTGCTTATTCAATCTTCGATAGCAAGATGCTTAAAAAGTATAAGAAAAAGGGTCCCGATATCGTTTCTCACGTACATCCTCATGATCTTTTCGATCACTTCGATGAGCAGTGGAACGCAGACCTTGCAAACGGTTATGAGCCTATCGTACAGGCAGATACAATCGAGGAGCTGGCTGAGAAGGCAGGCATCGATGTAGAGGGCCTTGTAGCACAGATTGAAGAGTACAACGAGATGTGCGCAAACGGCTTTGATGAGATCTTTGAGAAGGATCGTGCATATATGCAGCCCATCGAGAAGGCACCTTTCTATCTTTGCAGAGAGAACGTTGGTGCATACGGCTCACTCGGCGGCGTAAAGATCAACCACAAGACACAAGTTCTCACACAGGATGCAAAGGTTATTCCCGGCCTTTATGCAGCAGGAACAGATGCATGCAACATCTTCGGAGACAGCTATCCCTTCATCCTTTCAGGAAACACAATGGGATTCTGCCTTAACAGTGGACGTATCGCAGGTGAGAATGCATCAGCAGGTTCCGAGAACTTTGATGATTTTGAATAAAAACAGAGGTTACAGGTAGATGAAGATTTTTATTGACGGAAAAGAAATTGAGGCAAGAGAAGGCGCATCCGTTCTTGATGCCGCCCTTGAAGCAGGCGTTTTTATTCCGCACCTTTGCTCCCATCCTGATTTGGAAGCAAAGGGAGGTTGTCGCCTCTGCTCTGTTGAGATTGACGGAGTGGAGGGGGCTGTGCCCTCTTGTAAAACAACTGTGACTGATGGCATGAAGGTCACAGTAAATGGCCCTGAGGCCGAAAAGGTAAGAAAAACTGCCATGGAGCTGATTCTTGCCACTCATCCCGCTGATTGTACAGGATGTCCCAAGTACGGAAAATGTGAGCTTCAGTCAATGTATCAGTACATGGGAGTAAGCCCGGAGCGCTGGAGAAAGAAATCGAGAGCAGTTCCGAATGATGAGAGCAATCCGCTGATTTCGCATCTCTTCACAAGATGCGTAAGATGCGGACGCTGCATCAGAGCATGCCAGGATATGCGTGGTGTTAAGGTTCTTGATTACATCAAGACCGACATGGGTATCAGAGCGGGAATCCCGGAGGGCAAGTCCCTCAAGGAAGCCGGCTGCAGATTCTGCGGCGCATGTATTGAGGTTTGTCCCACAGGTTCAATTGTGGATGCATTCCATTTGATGAAACCCGAGAGAACCTATGATGAAAACGTTGTACCTTGCAGAAGTACCTGCCCTGCACACATCGATATTCCTGAGTATATAAGAGCTGTGAAGGAAGGCAATTTTGATAAGGCGACAGCCATTATTCGTGAAAAGGTGCCTTTCCCGGAGACTCTCGGATCTGTCTGCACAAGAAACTGCGAGAGCCAGTGTAAGAGAGGAGAGCTCAATTCTCCTGTATCTATCTGCAGACTTAAGAGAGCAGCTGCTACGAATGAGAGCGGTGAGTGGAAAAAGAACGTCAGAAAGGATGCTCCCACAGGCAAGAAGGTTGCCGTTATCGGAGCAGGCCCTTCCGGACTTACAGCTGCTTACTACCTTGCAAAGAAAGGCCACGAGGTCACTGTTTTTGAGAAAAATGAGAAGGCAGGCGGACAGTGTCGCTACGGCATCCCCGCATACAGACTTCCCGATGAGCTCTTAGACAGAGAGATTGATACGATTCTTGAAGCAGGAATTACCTTAAAGACAGGCGAAGCCTGTGAAGAGCCCGCAAAGCTTCTTCAGAGCGGTTTTGATGCGGTTCTGGTATCCATAGGAACACATCAGGGAACCAAGCTTCCGATCGAAGGAAATGACCTTGAGGGCGTATATGTGAATGCAGACTTCCTTAAGGCTGCAAGACAGGGCAATCCGCTTCCTGTTGGTGATAAGGTTATGGTTCTCGGCGGCGGTAACGTTGCTTATGACTGTGCCCGCACCGCAATCAGACAGGGTGCTAAGGAAGTGCACATAGCTTGTCTTGAGAATCTTCAGCAGATGACCTCCTCAGAGGAGGAGAGAATGGAAGGTGAGCAGGAAGGCGTAATCCTTCACGCAGCGCATTCCTTCCTTAGGATAACAGGTGATACCAAAGCCACCGGAGTAGAGATCCAGAAGGTAAACAAGTTCTACTTCGATGAAAACAGAAAGGCTATCATCGAGCTCGAAGAAGGTTCAAATCAGATAGTTGAGGTCGACAATGTAATCTTTGCTGTAGGTCAGAAGCCTGAGGGAACAGACAAGATGGGCGTTGAGCTGACACACGGACCTTACATTGCAGCTAAGGACAGTGCAACCAGTGTAGAAGGTGTATTTGCATCAGGCGACGTGGTTACAGGCACAAAGTCTGTTATTGAGGCTATCGCAGGCGGAAGAGATGCCGCTGTGGCAATCGATAAATTCCTTGGCGGAGACGGCGATATCAGCGAAGTTCTGGTGGAAAGACAGGCTCCCGAGAAATACATCGGACAGATTGAGGGCTTTGCGGATCTTACAAGAACTGAAGCTGAGGTTATGGAAGCAGACAAGAGAAAATGCAGTTTTGATGCGATTGAGAAACCTCTTACCTGCGACCAGGCTAAGTGCGAAGCCGGAAGATGTCTGCAGTGTGATCTTAGAACGACAATAACCAAGGTTAAGCTTTGGAACGAGTATTAAGGAGGAAAAGATGAGTAGCGCAGATAAGATCAAAGAATTAAAAGAAGATCAGTGCGTGGTTGATGTCCTTCTTAAGGAAGTCCAGAGCCATCCCTGCCAGAACTGTGGCAAATGTGTTTTTGGATACGAAGGAATCACACAGCTGGAGATGATCTTAAAAGATATTACCGAGAAGAAGGGACGAAGCGGGGACAAGGCTCTTATGGAAGACCTTGCCGAGATGATGAAAACCCAGTCCCTTTGCGAAGATGGCGAAGATATTGCAGATGCAGTAAAGGAGGCACTTGGCAGTTACGGAGAGATTTTTGATGAGCATATCTCCAAGAAGGGCTGCCGCGCAGGTGTCTGCAAGAAGTTCATGACTTACCATATCCTTGCAAGTAAGTGCGTAGGATGCGGCGAGTGTATGGATGTCTGCGAAGACGACGCAATTCTTGGAAAGAATAAGTTCGTTCACGTAATTGTTATGGATGAGTGTTCACTGTGCGGCAAGTGTATGGAGGCCTGTGACGAGGATGCAATAGTTATGGCAGGTGCCCAGAAGCCTAAGTGCCCCACAAAACCCATTCCATGTAAAAGATAATTAACGAGGTTAATAACATGAAAAAATTTGGAAATTATTCAAGAAGCGTGTCCATAATCGGTGTCGGTTGTACACCCTTTATGTACACCGTAGATAATGAAGAAACAAACGGCCTCACAGAAGGCGAATTGTTTGGATATGCCGCACTTAAGGCTATGGAAGATGCCGGAGTTAACCCTCAGGATGTTGATTTCTACTTCCACGGCTGTGCGAGCCCTTTGAACGGTTCAAACTACCTTACCCCCAACGTTCAGATCGCCAACTGGTTCGGAATGAAGGGCAAGGGATCCATTCACCACTCAGAGGCTTGCTGCACAGGCTATCTTGCAATTGAGCAGGCTGTAAATGCGGTTGCATCAGGAAAATATGACTGTGTTCTTACAGGTGCCGTTGAGTTCGGTGATTCTACACCGAGCCCTGCCGATAATGTTGAGACACCCAAGCACCCTTATAAACGTGACAAGATGACAATGGAGAAGTTCCTTAAGACTACTTCATGGCTCTATGACAGAACCTACACCAGAAGCCTTATGGCAGGTCAGGAGCTCATCTATGATGACGCTGCAGAGTGGTATGTCCGCACAAGAGGCATCTCTGCTGAGGATATGAATAACACACTCAATGCAATGTGTATAAATAACAGACGTAATGCATCTGTAAACCCGCTTGCTATCGAGAGAACAACCTATGAGGAGCTCGCTGAAAAAGCCGGCATGACTCTTGATGAATACATGAACTCACCCTACAACCCGAAGATGGGTGATTTCCTCAGAGCAGGCGGACTTGAGCTTAAGTGCGACGGTGCTGCAGCATGTATCGTATGTGCTACAGAAAAGATTCCGGAAATTGCAAAGAACTTAAAGCATAAGCCCATCGAAGTTCTCGGAATCGGAAGTGCTGCCTGTGAGGCAACAACACCTCACTTCGAGGTTCGCGCAACAGAGGAAGCAGTAAAGCAGGTTTATGAGTCAACAGGACTTTCAGGAGACGATCTTGATCTGTTCTTTGCAAATGACTTCATCATCACATCTCACCTTGTATCTGCTGAGATCGCAGGATACCTTCCCTACGGCGAAGGCTGGAAGTACATCTGCGACGGACGTACTGCATGGGACGGTGACAAGCCGATCAACTCAAACGGCGGAAGAACCTCCTTCGGACACGCTCACGCAGCATCCGGACTTGCAGATATGTACGAGGCATGCAAGCAGATGTGGAATGAGTGCGGTGATCGCCAGGTTAAGAAACTGCCGAAAACAACAATGCTCCGTGGATACGGCGGTGCTCAGAACGTAGCCGCTATCATCATTCGGACAATGAATTAATAGGGAGGATGAGACCATGGCTATCAAATTAGAGAAAATAGTTGAGAAATTTTACACATCTTTGGAAGAAGGAAAAATTATGGGCCGTAAGTGCCCCAAGTGCGGACATGTTGAGTTCCCGCCCGTATATGCTTGTAACGAGTGCGGAAGCTATGAGACAGAGTGGTACGAGATAAGCGGAAAGGCTAAGCTTCACTCCATCGTACTTCCTGCAGCACTTTCCTCAAAGCCCGAATACAAGAAAATGGGCAAATTCGCATACGGCGAGGTCGAGCTCGAAGAGGGCACAAGACTTAACGCAGTTGTACGCGGAATCAGTAAAAAGAATCGTGAGGAGCTTTCCAAACAGCTTCCCCTCGATATACATGCAGCAATAATAGATCGTGACGGCGGCTTCAAGACCGTAATCTTCGATCTGGATGAGAAGTACCTCAGCTAAAGCCTTCCCCTTGGGGGCGCTCGACGTCCGGGGTTGCTACTCGTCCGGGGGACGAGTGCTTAGCAACGACCGGAGTGGAACGTAGACCGTCGGTTCAGCTCGGACCGAAGCGGAGCGGAGACAGGTGGCACGAAGTGCCGGATGAGGGGACAAGAAAAAAGGAGAATAAAAATGAGCAGACAGGAAATTTTAGATCAGGTATTAAACATGGTAGCAATGTCCTACAAGAAGGAGGTTTCTGAGCTTTCAGAATCCACATCCTTCAAGACAGACTTAAACGGAGCATCAGTTCAGATGGTAGCTCTCGTTTCAGAGATTGAGAACGAGCTTGACGTAGCTCTTATGCTTGCTGATGCAAGTGCTTGCGAGACAATCTCTGATCTCATCGATCTTATTGAAGAAGAGATGTAAAACATTTTGGGCTCGCTGTAAAGGCGAGCCTATTTATGAGAGGTAGAAAATGAGCGTAATTGATAAGATTTTTGAAAAAGCTAAATTGGATCCCCAGAGAGTAGCATTCCCTGAGGCTCTTAATGAAAAGATGATGCAGGCAGCTTATGAGGCAGGCACCGAAGGATATATCATACCTATCCTGGTGGGTGATGAAGCAGAGATTAAGGCTGCTATCAAGGAGAGAGGCTACAAGGAAGAGGCGTTCAAGATCGTTGACGTAAACAACGAGGAGTACAAGGCCCTTCTTGTTGAGAAATACACAGCGCTTCCCGAGACAAGACTTAAGGAGAAGGCACTCAGACGTCGTATGGAGGATAAGCTCCAGTTTGCAATGGTTATGCAGGCTGCAGGCGAAGCGGATGTTACCTTTGCGGGAATTGACTATACGACAGGTGACGTTCTTCTTGCAGGACAGATGATAATCGGCATTAAGCCCGGTCTTGCAACAGTTTCAAGTATCGGACTCTGCGATATTCCGGGATTTGATGGAAGCGAGGGATCACTTCTTGCAATCGGTGACAGTGCAGTGTGCACCAATCCCAACCCCGAGCAGCTTGCAAGTATCGCTATTTCAGCTTGTGATACTGTTAAGTCACTTCTCGACTGGGAGCCCAGATGCGCATGTGTCAGCTATTCCACCTGCGGAAGCGGCCAGGGCGAGCTGATCGACAAGGTTACCGAGGCAGTAAAAATTGCTAACGAGCTTCGTCCCGACCTTGCAATTGACGGTGAATTCCAGCTTGATGCTGCTATCAACCCGGATGTTGCCAAGAAGAAGGTAAACAGAGAGAGCAAGGTTGCAGGTAAGGCAAATGTTGTTATCTGGCCCGATCTTAACGTAGGTAATGTTGCAGTTAAGCTCATTCAGCAGTTCGGTAAGGCGGATGCTTACGGTCCGATGCTTCAGGGCTTTAACAAGGTTGTATGCGATTGCTCCAGAAGTGCACCGGTATCCGAGATCAAGGGCAATATCGTAATCAGCGCAGTAAGAGCGGCAGGAGAGAAGAAAAAATGAAAGAATACAAGGTTTTCACAATAAATCCGGGCTCTACATCCACCAAAATCGCGCTTTTTAAGGGTGAAGAGTGTCTCTATACCCAGAATGTATCTCACGATGCAGCTGAGCTTGCAAAATACGAGACCATAAGTGATCAGCTTCCCTATAGAAGAAATATGATCCTTGACCTCCTTAAGGAGGCAGGTCAGTCCATCGATGATGTGGATGTGTTTGTAGGCCGCGGCGGCGGACTTTTCGCTATGGAGGGCGGTACCTACGAAGTGGATGATCTGATTTTGGAGCATGCCAGAACCATGGCAAACGGCGTTATCCATCCTGCAGCACTCGGACCGCAGCTAGCTCATGAGTTTGCATCCAAAAACGGCGCTAAAGCGATGGTAGTAAATCCTCCGGATGTTGATGAGTATCAGGATCTTGCGAGAATGACAGGAATCAAGGGCGTTTATCGCCTCGCACACCTCCATTCCCTCAACCTCAAGGAGACTGCAATTCGTCACAGCAAGAACGTTCTTCATAAAAAATATGAGGAAGCAAACTATATCGTATGCCATATCGGCGGCGGAATCTCAGTATCCGCGCACAGACAGGGAAAAATGGTAGACGGTTTTGATATCGTAGGCGGCGAGGGACCGATGGCTCCTACACGCTGCGGAAGCATATCCGTTGCCAATCTCCTTGATTACATGAAGAAGAATAACCTCGGCGTAGCTGATGTAAAGCCGCTTATTACCAAGTCCGGCGGATTTGTAAGCCACGAAGGAATATCAGATGCTATTGAACTTA
This sequence comes from Butyrivibrio sp. WCD2001, assembly GCF_000424485.1. NCBI lineage: Bacteria > Bacillati > Bacillota > Clostridia > Lachnospirales > Lachnospiraceae > Butyrivibrio > Butyrivibrio sp. WCD2001. The sequence goes on from NZ_AUJZ01000006.1 coordinate 137,766, forward strand.
CAAACCGTGCTGCGAACGGTGATAAGTACGCTGAAATGGTCTGGAATTCAATGATTTATCAGATCGAAAAGTGCATCGGATCCATGGCAGCCGTTCTTCACGGCAAAGTGGACGGAATTCTTCTCGGAGGCGGAATGGTGCATAACAAGGATCTTGTACAACAGATTACAGATACCTGTTCCTTTATTGCACCGGTATTTGCTTATCCCGGAGAATTCGAGATGGAAGCTATGGCTGCAGGTGCAATCCGCGCTCTTAACGGAGAAGAGGAGATAAAGCACTATACAGGAAAGCCCTGCTTTACAGGCTTTGATTTTGAATAATCGATAATCTTTATTAGGCTTCGATGCTTTATGAAAATAAGGAGTCGGAGCCTGATTTATTTTAGAACGAAAAGAGAGTTACAAATGAACGAAAAAACAATAAACAAATTGACACTGGCGCTGGGAATAGCGCTGCTTCCGCCTATCTGGGCAGTCCTCTCACCCATGGTTGGTATCACCACCGGTGCGGTAGCTCTTATATGTGCGGGACTCTATGTAGCGAACGGAAACAAGGCATCAGATGCCCTTAAAATAGCTATCGGATTCTTGTGCGGCGATATTTGGGCGGTTATCGCGATTTTTATAATGGAAAAGCTGAGCTTTAATCCCAATGTTGAGCTGTATTGTACATTGTTTGTGATGGGTGGTCTTGCGGTTCTCATCGGCGAGAGTGTGCCAAAGTTCATTTTCACACCGGCATGGCTCTGCGGATGGGCAATAGGTCTTACGATAATGGGACCCATGGCAATAGCTGATATCGGCACACTTCCGCTCCAGATCGGGGCTGCAATGATAGCAGGTGTTGTTTATGTGGGTATCGGAGTGGATGCTTTCCAGAAAAAGCTGATAAGTATTATACTTAAGAAATGATAAAAACGACTAAAATCTCAGAAAAAATATACATACTTGAGGACAGGTTTGAAAGCGGGACCAGCCTTATAATCGGAAGCGAAAAAGCCCTTTTATTCGATACAGGTTGCGGAGTTGATGATATCCATGCAGAAGTGCGAAAGATAACAGATCTGCCGCTCCTTGTAATTTGTAGTCATGGTCATTTTGATCATATTGGCGGAAGCCGCTTTTTTCCTAAGGTTTATCTGTCCCAAAAGGACAGAAATATCCTGGATACCTATAATGAGGAACTGCTGAATAAATGGGTCAGTGAGATGGAAGATAATATACAAGACGATACACAAGGTATTGTATTTGGTTGTGGGGATTGGAAGCAGATTGCAGAGCTTGATTTTGACCGAATTGACCTCGGAGATATTCACGGAGAGATCATTGACCTTCCCGGTCATAGCCACGGTTCGATCGGAATATTACTTCCGGAATTAAAGCTGCTTCTTAGCGGCGATGCGCTCTCTCCGATAATCAGTCTGATTTTCAAGAATCACGGAACTGTGGAGGAGGAGCTCCAAACGGTTAAAAAGGCCTTAGAGCTTGATTTTGACTATTATATCTCATCACATAACGGGAATCTTCTTACAAAAGACGTCTTGAAGAGGATGGCAGAATGTCTGGAAGATACCGAAAATAAAAGATTTTATAAGTATTCCTATCCTAAACCGCCCTACGGCGAGGGATATTTCCACGTCCATTCCCTTGGGGATGAACCGGTGGGACTCATTGTTGAAAAACACATGTAATTTTTAGACGAAAAGAGGATTAAAAATGAATTTAACAAGTCGGAGATGGCTGGTATTAATAGCAAGTTGCCTGATTAACCTTTGTATAGGTGCACTGTATGCCTGGAGCGTTTTTGCATCTCCTATGGCGGAGCATATTTCAGCGGTACAGGGACTTAGCGGAGACAATGCCGTAACAGCAAGTAGTCTTGCCATAGTATTCTCCATAGCAAATGTGGTTGGACCTATAACCATGATAGGCGGCGGAAAGCTTGTAAGGACAATCGGACCGAGATTTGTAATTATGATAGGTGGAATCTGGTTTGGTTTGGGCTTTCTTATCTGCGGTTTTGCGGGATCTGTTCCGGGACTTATTTTCGGATTTGGTATATGCTGCGGACTTGCCATGGGTATGACCTACGGCTGCACAGTCAGCAACTGCGTTAAGTTTTTTCCGGATAAAAGGGGACTGGTCGGTGGTATAGCCACTGCATCTTACGGACTTAGCTCAGTGCTGGTTCCGATCATTGCCAATGCAATCATCTCCAAAATGGATGTAACAATGGCCTTTAAGATACTTGGAATAGCGATTGTTATTATTGTATTTGCTGCATCATTGCTGATTCTTCCCTGTCCGGACGGCTTTGTGCCGGAAGGGTATGTTGCACCTCTTTCCGATAATACAAAAGCATCAAAAGCTAAGGATTATACCTGGAGCGAGATGCTTAAGACCAAGGAATTCTATGTAATGATGGTGCTTATGTGCTGCGGCGCATTTATGGGTATGATGATCATTTCGCAGGCTTCCCCGATTGCGCAGAATCAGGTGCTTATGAGCCCGCAGGCAGCCGCTGTGGTTGTATCTGTTCTGGCTCTTTTCAATACAGGTGGAAGAATTCTCGGAGGATTTATCTCTGACCTTATCGGGCAGATAAATACACTTACAATATTGCTTTTTTGCTCGATCGTTGGACTTTTCATGCTTATAATCACCGGAGAGGGTAGCGCATTTACTCTCTATGCGGGTATTTGCATCATAGGTATATGTTTTGGTGGGTTTATGGGAATATATCCCGGTTTTACCAACGAGAAATTCGGTGCAAAGTATTCAAGCGTAAATTATGGAATTATGTTTATTGGTTTTGCATTTTCAGGATTTTTTGCGCCGATAATCATAGGCAGAATCTACAGTATGCAGGGTACTTATGTGGCAGCTTATTATGCAGCAATGATTTTATCAATTTTGGGAATTGCACTTACATTTATATATCGTATAATGAATAAATAGGCTAAAAAATTTAATAAGAATGCCAGTCAATCTTGAAGCTTTTGATGAGAGAGACTGTATGCATAGCGAGGGGGAAAGCATGCCGGCATATTTTTCATTGGTCTCTGAATGTAACAGAGACCATATATACGATACTATTCTTAGGGACTTTTACAAGGTTTTGCCGACGGCGGGACTGAATCTTCTTGGCGAGTACTGGCCGTTTATGGATATACCTTATGATGAACTCATGGATAGCAATCAGAAGAAGCTGGAAGATAACTATCGGCTTGCTTTTAAGGAACACGCCGGGAATGATTATATACAGATTGTGCATGTCCTGGAAGGTTTTTCCGAAGTCAGAAGCTTTATACTGAATCAGCCGGAGAAGGGGATTTTTACAATAAATATTATTGTTCCCGAGGATGATCTTATAAAGGCGGAGGACCACAAGATAGTATATGACCGTGAAAAGGTTGATAAGCTTATTGCGGTAGCAAAAAAGATCTATGAGCTGCCTTTTGTGGATCTGATACAGACAGATCTTGAGCTTTCCGATGATCCGTATTCACTTGAGGAGATTACGGAAGGAGAGGCTTTGGGAGTAGAACCCTTTGCAATTGTTCCGGACACATTAAAAAACAGTGTACCGGAAAAGTACACTGTTTCAGAAGCATCAGGTAACGGATTGCTTGTAACTATCGACTACTAAATCAGTAGTCGATTTTTTTCGCTCCATGGGCGGGCTCTAACGGGAAATCAAGCCTCCGCCTTAAATACCAGCTGGGCGAAATTGTAGAAGCCCAGATACCAGATGTGAAAATCGTGGCCGCCGTTAAGCTCCTGCCACATGAAGTTCTCACCATCCACAAACTGATCGCAGAGAGCGGGCAGTGATTTTGCGGCCGCTGAAGCGCTTGAATAGGCTGTTCTATCCTGTAATCCGCATATATTGTAGAAATAGTATATGGGATAAGTATTGTCTTTAAGAAGAGAAGCTGTCTGGGCCGCAGTTTTGCTGGTAGGCGCTGCGGAAAAGGCTCCAAAATATCCAAACATATCGAGGCATTCGCCTATTCCGATATTTATTGTCTGCATACCGCCCATTGATAAGCCGGCAATGGCTCTGTGTGCTCTTGCTTCGGACAAATCATAACCTTCACTGTATTCAGCATAGGTGCTGTAGTGTGAATCAATGTAAGGAATCAGATCGTTTCGAAGCTCCTGGCCGAATTTGTAGAATCCGTCTATTCCGGAACCGCCTTCGCCTTCAAGATCACAGGCTCTGCCATTGGGTGTTACAACTATGAAGGGATCAATGTCTCCGTAGTAAGCAAGATTATCCATCAGTGCTTTAACTCTGGAAGTTTTCTTATCCAATCCCCATTCGTTTTCATTGCCGCCGATTCCGTGCAGCAGAATCAGGACATTATATTTTTTATCGCTGCTGTAGTTGGCAGGAAGATAGATATTTGCTTCCTTTGTGATCTCATGGCCGTCTCCTGCATAGTCGTGGGCGGGATATGAGATATGTTCTACGGTACCTGAAGCCTCATCCGTTCTCAAGGCAGTGTACTTGGGAAGTACAAGGTCACCGACTTCAGCTTCGGCGATTCTCTTATCTTCAGTGTCGGTTGCATTCTCATCGGCATCTGCTACGTCAGCTTCCTCGGTATAGGAGGTTTCCTGCTCAATTGCTTCTGCGATTCCGTCGGCAACTTCAGTGTTTTCTTCTGAAGCTTCTTCCTCGGTTTTTTCAGGTTCGGTATCTTCTGAAGATTCATCTGCAATTTCATCAGTTTCAGTATTTTCTTCGGCAGTTGCCTCTGTCTCAGATACAGTTTCTTCTGCAGAAGACGCCTCCTGCGAAGATGCTTCAGCCGGTGCGGCTTCCTTCTCTGCAGCGCTTTGGCCACAACCTGATAAAACAGACAAACTGATTGCCAATAGCCCAATTAAAATACTCTTTTTCATGATAGCTCCCTAATATTTTTATTTTGATTTTTTTCACATGGTAAGTATTGTACCACACATAAATAGTGTATTTATCGCCGGTATACATTGCTAACCATTTATAGGCTTTATCGTGGCAGATATTGCGATGTGATATACTGTTTAAAAAGTTTTGAAAAAGAAGAGGACATTTGGTATGAAAAAAAGATTATTTATTTTGATAGCAGCATGCCTGATCATGTCAGGCTGTGGAAACAGTACAAACACCGAAAGACCGGCTCTGCCCACTCCTTCAGAGACCGAAACGGTTTCAGATCAGAGCGCCGATGAGACGCCGACAATGAATGCCACAGACGATGGCAGCGACAGCAGTGCTCCGGCATCCGATTTTGCACAAGCTCCTTCAAGCGATAATGCATCGGAAGATTTCGGTGATACCGGATCACCGTCTACAAGCTTTGAAAGTGACGCGCCGGACATGAGCGAGCCTGAAAGTATAGGTGATGATTCGTCACCGTCATCATCCGGCGTGGCAACTCCTTCCGGCCAGAGCCCTTCAGGGGTTGAGAGCAATTTTGATAATGATATTGACGAGCCTGTGACAGCTTCTGAAAACGAGACTGAAAGCGATGAAGCCGGTTCTGAGAAGGAAGAGGCTGCTCCCGCAGAGGAAGCACAAAATGAAGCACAAAACGAAGCAACCGAGGCTACTTCCGAGGAGGAGACTCCTAAAGAGGAGAGCACCGGCTATGGCAGAATCTTCTTTGTGGGAGATTCAAGAACAGTTGATATGTTTGATGGAAATGCAGAGGAAATCTACGATTATGATGCCGGCGGAATCAGGGTTTTTGCAAAAGACGGCTGCCACTGTGCATACCTCACTGATGTTATCGGTCGCTATGGCACAGGGGAGTTTGACACGCTGGTATCATGGCTTGGCTGCAATGATAACAACGATGCGGCTTTATACGAGTCTGTATACGAAAGTCTGATAAGCCAGGGAAAAACAGTTGTTATCTGTACAGTAGGCCCTACTGCGGATGAATCCCTCAGCGGCGAATTCGATGTCGCAAACTATCCAAATGAAAAAATGATCGCCTTTAACCAGAGCGTCACCGGATGGGCAAGTGCTCACGGCGTGAAGGTGATAGACGTATATTCCTATGTTAAGAACAACGTAGAGATATCGCCCGACGGAATACATTACAATCCCAAGCCCACAACGGCAATCTGGAACTATATTGTCAGCAATTTGTAATATGACGAAGATAAAGATCTTGTGAAGGAAAGGTTGGTGTAATTATGAAATTATTGCGGTTACCATATGATTTTACAGTATGCAAGGTTAAGGATATTTCTAAGATAGATTTACAGCAGGACTTTTGCTTCGTGGGAAAAACGGATGAGGAGATTTCTCTCGTGTGCCGGACCGAGACGGTTCCCGAAAATACGGTGGAACGAAACGATGGCTGGAAGTGCTTCAGAATACAGGGAGAACTCGATTTTTCACTCATAGGAATTCTCTCGGGGATATCCAAGGTATTGGCCAAGAACAATATAGGAATCTTCGCTGTTTCGACTTTTAATACGGATTATATTCTGGTTAAGGCCGAGAATTTCGAGCTTGCGCAGGAGGTTCTTGATAAGGCAGGCTACAGAATTATTTAAAAAGGGCTACATCAAAAATCACGTAGGAATATCGGAAAATCCGGAGGTCGGACATGGAATTGAAAAGTCAGCAGATGAGAAAAATGGCTCCTGAACTTGATCCGCTAAGGATTGGGACGGGATGGAAGAACGAGGATCTCTCCAAGCCTCAGATTTTTGTTGAGAGCAGCTATGGTGACAGCCATCCGGGAAGCGTACATTTGAAGGTGCTTATGGAGGAAGTTCTTAGAGGTGTATCCGAAAAAGGCGGCCATGGCGCAAGATATTTCTGCACTGATATGTGCGACGGGGAAAGCCAGGGTACAGACGGAATAAACTATAGCCTCGCGAGCCGTGAAATGATGGCGGGAATGATTGAAATCCAGGCAAATGCGACACCTTTTGATGCAGGTGTTTATCTTGCAAGCTGTGATAAATCGGTTCCCGGGAATCTGATGGGAATGCTGCGCGTCGACATTCCCTCTGTTTTTGTGCCCGGAGGCGTTATGAAGGCAGGGCCGGAAATGCTGACACTGGAGCAGCTTGGCATGTACAGCGCGAAGTATGAGAGAGGAGAAATCGGAGAGGATAAGCTTAACTGGGCAAAGGCCAATGCCTGCCCGGGATGCGGCGCTTGCTCATTTATCGGTACAGCATCTACCATGCAGATAATGGCGGAGGCTCTGGGACTTGCACTTCCCGGAAGCGCGCTTCTACCTGCTTCGGGCGAAGAGATACGTGACTGCGCCTACAGATCCGGAATGAGAGCGGCAGAGATGGCGGGTAGCGAAGATATGCGACCTTCGAAGCTTCTTTCTCTGGATAGTTTTGAAAATGCGATCCTTGTGCACGCTGCAATTTCAGGCTCCACGAACTGTCTCATGCATCTTCCCGCAATAGCGCACGAGATCGGAATAGAGATAGACGGGGACACCTTTGACCGTCTTCATCGGGGAGCCCACTATCTTCTTGATATCAGACCTGCCGGAAAATGGCCTGCTGAGTGCTTTTTCTATGCGGGAGGTGTTCCTGCAATAATGGAGGAGATAAAAGACCAGCTTCACCTTGATGCCATGACCGTTACAGGGAAAACTCTTGGCGAGAACCTCATGGAGTTAAAAAATAACGGGTATTATGAAAAGTGTGGGCGCGGACTTTCGGAGTTTAACCGCCGTTATAATGTGCAGGCTACAAGACAGGATATTATCAGATCTTATGACAATGCCATTGGCACTGACGGAAGCATAGCGGTATTAAAAGGCAATCTTGCGCCGGAGGGAGCTGTAATTAAGCATACAGCCTGCCCGGAGGAGATGATGAAGGCCGTTTTGTATGCCCGCCCCTTTGACTCGGAGGAAGAGTGCCTTGAGGCTGTTCTTCACCACAAGGTTCAGAAAAATGATGCGGTTTTTATAAGGTATGAGGGGCCCAAGGGCAGCGGAATGCCGGAGATGTTTTACACTTCGGAAGCCATAAGCTCGGACAAGGAACTCGGAAGATCCATTGCACTTATTACAGACGGCCGCTTTTCAGGTGCTTCCACAGGTCCCGTGATAGGGCACTGTTCTCCGGAAGCCGCTTCGGGAGGGCCTATAGCGCTGGTTGAAGAGGGCGATCTCATCGAGCTTGATGTCAGAGAGAGGAAACTTAATATAATTGGAATAAAAGGCGAAAGGAGGTCTCCGGAGGAGATTGACAGAATCCTTCAGAACAGAAAGGAAAACTGGAAACCACGCAGCGGTAAATACCAAAAAGGTGTGCTGAGACTTTTCAGAGAGCATGTTGTAAGTCCGATGAAAGGTGCATATCTTGACATGGATTAGTGACTGTCGCTAAAAAATCCGTTCATCAAAAATTAATATTTTGTTCGCTTGAAACATTCGTTCGATGGGTATACTATTAATGAACAAAAGTTCGGAACATACATTCGATATTTTGAAAAGGTATGCCTATGGATAGAGAGCAGAGAACATATTTCATAATTGATCTAAAGAGCTTCTATGCCAGTGTGGAGTGCGTGGACAGGGGGCTTGATCCCATGACGGCTCTTCTTGTTGTTGCTGATAAGGAGCGCAGCAAGGGGACTATCTGTCTGGCCATCACGCCCGCCATGAAGGCCCTTGGAATTAAGAACCGCTGCAGGATATATGAGATTCCAAGGAACCTGGAATATATCGTAGCGCCTCCCAGGATGCAGAGATATATAGATGTATCCGCGGATATTTATGGGATATATCTGAGCTATGTCGCTAAGGAAGATATACATGTTTATTCAATCGACGAATCTTTTCTGGATGTGACTGCCTATCTGGAGCTTTACGGACTATCGCCCCATGACCTGGCACTGAGCATCATGAACGACATAAGAGAACAGCTGGGACTAAGGGCTACCTGTGGCATCGGTACTAATTTGTATCTTGCCAAGGTGGCCCTTGATATACTGGCGAAGCATTCTCCGGACTTCATAGCTGAGCTCAACGAGGAATCCTACAGACAGAGGCTCTGGACACACAGGCCGCTCACCGATTTTTGGCGCATCGGCCCCGGAACTGCGCGAAGGCTCAACGCGCTTGGGATGTATACCCAGGGAGATATCGCGGTTTATCCGGAAAACTTGTTGTATAAACAGTTCGGAGTTCTTGCGGAGTACATTATAGACCATGCATGGGGACGGGAATCCTGCACCATGAAGGACATCAAAAACTATAGAACCCGCTCCAAATCTCTTTCCTGCGGTCAGGTGCTGATGAGAGATTACAGTTTTGATGAAGCTGTGATTATAGTGAAGGAGATGGCGGACGAGCTCTCGCTTGATATGGTTGCGGCGCATGTGGTCAGCAATAATGTCTCGCTTTATATAGGCTACAGCGCAGGAACGTATCCATCTACCGGCGGGAATATGACCTTGCAGGTTACGACAAATTCCTACCGGATACTGATGGATGCTTATGTCAGGCTTTACTATAAGACTACCAACAGGATAGTACCGATAAGGAGAGTTATTCTCAGCGCCAATTCCGTACTTGACGAATGCTTTGAGCAGTACAGCTTTTTTGTTGATCCCGAAGTTATGGAGAAGGACAGGAAGGTGACCAGGTCGGTGAACCGGATAAAGTCCCGCTATGGGAAAAATGCCGTCTTAAAGGGGATGGACCTATATGAAGCCGGTAATTCGATAGCCAGAAACGCCCAGATAGGCGGACACAAAAAGTAGGAGGCGCGTTTTATGCCAAGAGCAGACAGGGCAAGCCAGTTCATGCCCTTTTCGGCGCTTAAGGGCTTTGAGGAGGCACTGAGAGAAAAAGAGCGTCTGATCTCGGAAGATGTCCCTTATAAGAACAGAGACCTGATTAAAAGGGAAAATATAGCTGACGGGGATAATCCTATTGATGATTTGATGGATATAGATTCAGGAGATTTTGTTATGAGCAGAGTCATTGATGAAGTGGATGTTATCAGCGAACACAAGGCGGATGGAAGCATCATTCCGCTGCGTCTGCGCTTTATGAATGATGATGGGGAATATGAGACTTATACTATAAAGGCTTACAGAGAGAGCGAGAAAAAGGGCACGCACACAACGGAAGACGGTATTTTTGTGGGAGATTACACCTTCGTTTTTGAGTGCCTGATTGTTGTTATGAATATGAAAAGAGTAATACGACTCTACTATGATCCAAAATCCAATACAAAATGGCGATTAGCTGTATAATAATAGGATCAGGTAGAAAGGTCTGGCATATATGAAAATACCACGAAAGACAGCATTGGTAGTGGGGGGCTTGATTTTTGCGGCACTGATTTGCTTTATGATAGCTGTATCGGCCCCTGTAGCTTCAAAAAGATATTCAATAAAGGGAATAGATGTATCTCATCATCAGGGGAATATTGACTGGCCTAGGGTTTCAGGGCATGGCATTTCTTTTGCTTATATAAAGGCGACCGAGGGAAGCGGTTATGTGGATGAAAAACTGGCAGACAATTATGATGGTGTCTCTAAGACTGATATCAACTACGGATTTTACCATTTCCTAAGTCTTGAAAGCTCATCAGAGACGCAGATGGACAACTTCAGAGAAGCTGTAAAAGAATATAAAATGGAGCTGATCCCAGCAATTGACGTAGAGTGGTACGGTGATATGCGAAAGAATCCACCTCAGAAAGAACTGGTTATATCAAAGCTAAAAGAACTCTCAGCACTCATGGAAGAGGAGTATGGAACAAAGCCCGTAATTTACACCACGCAGACTTTTTATTTCAAGTATTTAAGAGGAGAAATCGGAGAAAATCCGCTGTGGATCAGAAATACCTTCTTTTTCCCAGTGCAGGACTTTGTAATCTGGCAGTATTCCGAGAAGCTCGACCTTGGTGATGCCATTGAGCTTGGAAGGTATGTCGATGTTGATGTCATGACATCAGATGCTCAATTGAAAATGGACATTGACCAGGCAATCTATCGGTAAGGGGGATACAGAAACGTGATAAGAAAAGCAGAACTCAGGGATTTATCCAGGATTGCCGAAATCCTGGTGTTTACAAAGAGAATAAAGTACAGATCAATCTTTCATAACGACGATTACTCTTTTAACGAGTTGCAAGTAGTCAGGGTCGCTGATGAATTCAGAGCTCCTGAACTACTGGATAAAGTCTGGGTATATGATGATGGCATAGTTAAAGGAATGATCCATCTGGAAGGAAAAGAGATCGTTGAATTATACGTGGATTACTTCTTTTGGGGACAAGGCATCGGCTCTAAGCTGCTAGAGTTTGCGGAAGAGAAGTTTGATGTAAAATTTGTGTGGACTTTGGAAAAGAATGTAGATGCCGTCAGGTTTTATGAGACACATGGATTTAAACTCAACGGGAAGAGACAACCAGAGGAAGGAACACCGGAATATATCGTGATGTTGGAAAGGTGAACTCTGGTTTTAGCGAGAATAGTCTTATAAATTACTTGTGCTTGACAAGGTTGTGAAAAAAGAAGAGTCTTCGGAATAGGTAGCAAAATCCGAGATATATAGTGATTTTAAAGAGAATATATATTTTGTTTTTTGGGGGATACCTCAATAAGAATTATGGATTTTATGTAATTTTACGAATGTGCCGCAAAAAGGCATAATATAGTAAGTGGGAAACAGGGGACAATGGAACAAGAAAGAGATTACCCACCCAATGCTGAAATTGTTGTTCCCTGGCCTGATAAGACTTAAATATGACATTACTAAAGGAAAGGAGCTACAAGATATGTGGAATATAATCATCATTCCATTCCTTGGAACGGCGCTTGGCGCTGCCAGTGTATTTTTGTTTAAAAAAGAGATGAGCCAGCAGATGCAACGTGCGCTGACAGGCTTTGCTTCGGGGGTGATGGTGTCCGCATCTTTTTTCAGCCTCCTGCTTCCTGCACTTGATCAGACAGCAGATATGGGAAAGCTTGGGTTTATTCCTGTATCTGTCGGATTCGGGATAGGAATGCTTTTCCTTCTGGTAATGGATATGGTGACGCCTCACATGCATCTGGATAAAAACGAGGAAGGTCCAAAGAGTGGGCTAAAGAGAACAACAAAGCTTGTCCTGGCGGTCACTCTCCATAATCTTCCTGAAGGAATGGCAGTAGGAATAGTATGTGCTGGCTGGCTTTACGGAAACAGCACGATCTCTTTTACAGGAGCTCTGGCGCTGGCAATCGGTATTGCTATACAGAACTTTCCAGAGGGAGCAATTGTTTCAATGCCGCTTTTAGGTGAGGGTGTTCCTAAGGGAAAGACGTTTCTTTATGGCGTTCTGTCCGGAATTGTTGAACCGATAGGTGCGCTTTTGGTCATTGCTGCATCAGGATTTTTTATTCCTCTGATGCCATATCTTTTGAGCTTTGCAGCAGGAGCCATGATATATGTCGTAGTAGAGGAACTAATCCCGGAAATGTCCGAGGGTGAGCATTCGAATATTGGAACAATTTCTTTTGCCCTGGGATTCATACTCATGATGGCGCTGGATGTAGGATTAGGGTGAGAGGGTGGCAGCTGAATAGATGGCGGGGTTCATACAATGCGCGCCAATCATAATATGACATTCATTTTTTCAATGAATTTTTTTATTGATGGTGATAATATCTGATACTTCTTCCATATCAGCTTGCCATGAATCTTAATCTTTGGATTTAGAGGAACAAAGGTAAGTTCCGATTCTCCGGAAGTATTTATCAGCCGGTCAAAAGTGATGGCATAGCCTGGTATTACAGTAATATGGAAGACCTTCAGGATTTGTTTTCTGAAGGCCTTTTTTGTACAACAATTAAGGGTACAAAGAACTTTATACTTTTTTAATAATTTAAGGGTACATTCAAGCAGTAGTTAAGACGATAAAAAATATAAGAAATGGATAAGTGTCTTACTATGCGTTTTTAGATATATATGAATGAAATGGATGTCGGCTTTTTTACAAGGAGGTAGATCAGTATGACAGGAATTAATGGTATTTCTGCATATCAGCAGATAAATCAGAGTGTCTATAACGAGAAATCGGGAGTGTCTAAGACTCCTGATACAGGTAGGGCAGATCAGGCTGGTTCAGCAAAAAATTCTCAGCAGGCTAAAGTAGAAACAAAAGCGTGGAGTCCGATAGATAACACGAGTTCACTTGTGCCCAGAAAAACTGAATATGGGATGACTATTGGAGATGTGCAGCTTTCCGATAAGGCAAAGGACTACTATAATTCGCTGAAATCAAAATATCATAATATGGAGTTCATTGCTGTCAGCAAGGATATGAAAGCACAGGTCCAGCAGAATGCTGCCTCCTATGGCAATGCCAATAAAATGGTAGTTCTTATAGATGAAGAGAAGCTTGAGCGGATGGCGACAGATGAATCATATCGCAAAAAATATGAGGGAATCATTGCCATGGCACAGACAAAGATGTCAGAGGCTAAGATGGGACTTACAAGCAGCGGAGCTAGTGTAAAGAACTTTGGAATGAGTGTTGATTCCAATGGAAAAGAGAATTTCTTTGCTACAGTAAATAAGACTTCTGACCTTCAGAAGAAGCGCACCGAGAAGAAAGCTGCAGAGAAAAAGGCTGCAAAACTGCAGGAAAGGAAGAAAGCAGAGAAGAGAGCTCAGGAAGAACGGATCCAAAAAGCCAGGGACAAAAAGGCAGAAAAAGCAGATACTGATAAAGAAGAAACTGAGATCACAGATAACGAGGAATATGTAACATTCGAAGCAGATTCCATGGATGAACTTCTCTCCAAGGTGCAGACATACTCATACAATAATGCATCCGGAAAAGTTATGACTCAGGCCGAGCAGATGGTAGGAACAAAGATAGATTTCAGAGGCTGATGTTTTATGCACACAGCCGCACGGTGGAAATTGCTGCTATGCAGCGTGCGGCTGGCGCGAGAGGAATCGTATAAATACGATTCCTACATGTTATGAGGTACGGCATGAATATATCATTTATTTCGAATAATCTATATAGTTCACAGTACATGAAGAATGCCCAGGGAAATCTCTATGCTCAGAAAACTGACGGAGCCATGAAAAATACAGTTATGGGAAAGATGCCGGTAAATCCTTTTGTATCAAGCCTTGACAAAAGAACAGACAATGAGGTTGATGATAGAAAAGGATTATCACAGCAGATGCGTCAGATGATACGCTCACTGAAGCAGGATTCTCAGCAAGATCAGAATAATAAAAAAATAAATGATTTTCTGACATCATCCGGTTCCCCGGATGCAGCAGAGGAAGAGACAGCGCCTAAGCCGACCTATAATTATAAAGAGGTTGCATCCAAAATCCAGAGTGCCAAGACATCAAACAGTGCCGGGCAGGCAGTACTGGCAGCAAAAAGAGCTGTGACGCAGATAAAGAGAAAGATTTCTGCGGGGGATGGTGATCCTGAGGAACTACAGTTTGCTTTAACCCATGCAAAGCGCATGGAAATGGTGGCAAGAAAAAAGAAACATCATCTGGAACTGGAAGAGATGGTGGCTCGTGCTCAGAAGCAGGATGAGCGCCTTGACGAACAGGAAGATGCTGTCCGGGGTATTCAGAGTGCCATAACGCAGGCAGAGGAAGAAAAGATCACTGAGAAAGAAGACCAAATCTTTGATGAGCACGAGGAGATGCTGGAGGAAGCTCTCTCGCAGATAGAAGAAAGTGGGGCTGATGTTTCGGATGAAATGATGGCAGACCTGAACAAGATGATCTCTGAATTTGGCGAAGAAGAACTGGAAGAGTTGGAAGAAACCATGGAGATGCTTGAAGATATGGAAGTCGTAGATCCGCATATGAGCAAAGAGGATTTCGAGGATCTTAAGAGAAAGCACCGGGCTTCGGAAAACAAGGCTATAGTAAAAGCAAATATGGAATATCTTAAAGATATGATCAAGCATGAGCTTGGAAAAGCCGGAAGTATTCCCGGTATGGGAGGTGGACAGTCAGCTTCTGCAGCGGTTGGAAGCCCGGTAGTGCAGGGGGTAACCGTATCAATGCCTGCAATGGCAGCTCCGGTTTCAGATGGAGCTTCGATTGATGTTTCAATATGATATGTAGTGGGTTATAAGAAAATAGTTAGCGAAAATACTAAGCTGAACAAAAGAATTTTTTGCCTATTTCGTACAAAAAAGTAAGTGTAAAACAGACCTTTATCAGTGTAATTGATAAGGTCTGTTTTTCTCTGTAGTAGTGTATTTTTTGGAATGGAGGTGACTGAGTTGAAAAAGAGAAAAAAGAAACCTATTGGAGTGATCATTACGACTACTGTGTTGCTGGTAATGGTAGTCTGCGGTCTTGTGTATAGCCATTTTGGAGGATTTAGCACAGGGAAAAGCGCGGATATAGATGAATTTGCAAAGTATGCAGAGAAAATCACAGGTGATAAACTTCCCAGTATAGATGTTCCTGAAGGTACTCGTATTGTTGCGCTTGGTGAAGCAACACACGGTAACAAGGAGTTTCAGGAACTAAAGAAACTTGTATTTCAGGACATGGTAGAAAACAAAGGAATAAGAGCATTTGTTCTGGAGGCAGACACCGGTGGCTGTGAAGCTATAAACCGTTACATCCATGGAGGGGAGGGAACTTTGGAAGAAGCAACCGAAACTCTTGGATTTCAGATTTACAGAACAGATGAGATGGCAGATCTCATATCCTGGATGAGATCTTACAATGAGACGGCTGTAGAAGGACAGGATATACGATTCTATGGATTCGACATGCAGGATAAAGAATATGAGTTTAAATATGTCATTGAAGCGCTGACAGAATGTGGAATCAGTACCACCAAGCTTGAACAGCTAATGGATGGAGCTGAATATTCGGATGAGTTTAGATTGGAAGACAGAGAAAAGATTCTTACAGAAGTACGAGACCTTTTGTTAGAAAATCATTATCAGGCAGCAGCGCATTATGCAGATGTGCTTATACAAAACAGCAGGCTTTTTGATGAATATGAAAAAAATCCTACAGGCTCATTTGGACTTCGTGACAGCTTTATGGCAGAGAATGCGATGTGGATTTTGGATCAGGAAGAACAGCTTGGCAACAGGATGGTCTTCCTGTCCGGACATAACGGACATATGGAACAATTTGGAACATTCCGTGGCGGAGAAGATAAGGTTATGGGAAACATTCTTGCGGATGAGATTGGCAGGGATGCATATTTCAGCATAGGAACAGATTTTTATAAAACAACCTGTAATATGCCAAAGAATGAGAAGCAGCGTACAACCTTCACAGCATATTCGCATGATCCCCTGGCAAAAGCAGCGTATAAGAGTGGGAATGACGTATGTTTGCTTGACTTTTCGAAGGTTCCGGATGATTCAAGCATTGCAGCTCAGATTAATGGATATATATTCTTGGGAAACCTGGGAGATCAGTCCGTTGGAGGACTTAATAGAATAGTAATGAAAGCTATCCCTTATACCTACAGGGAATGGAGAAATCCACATGAATCATATGATGCCATGATATTTGTTTCAAATGCACACCCTACTAAGACAAAACCCAGAACAGGAGACACATTATGAAATTAACAAAGCTTGGTATATGCGGAATAATCAGTCTGCTATCATATACGGCTATGGTCGTGTTTTCGCCCCTTGTCTATCCGGGATATGACTGGCTCAGCATGGCCGTCTGCGTGGCTTCTCAGAATCTTAAGACTAAGGTTTTGAGGCTGGGAATATATTTCTTTGCTGCTATGCAATGGATAATAAAGCAAACAATTATGATATTCTTAAGAGAGACGGAAGTGTGTGGCCAGAAGATATTTGCCCTGCATACACTCCAAGAGAGGATGCAATTCCAAGCTTGAAAGGCTGCTGGTATTGTAAATATGCAGATTTTCATCTGAAGGAAGAAAGAGCTCTTGAGGTGGGAATCTGTAAATGGCCAAAAAAAATAATTGATTAGCATGAATGATCAGGGAGGCTACCATGAAAATAGAAACGGAAAGATTGATCCTCAGAGAATTCACAGTAGATGATTTTGATTCCTGGTATGAAATATTATCTGATCCTGAGACTATGCAGCATTATCCGGCCCCGTTTGATAAAGAGAAGACAATGGGATGGATAACCTGGAATCTTGATAATTACAAAACCTATGGATTTGGCCTTTGGGCAGTCACACTTAAAAATACAGGGGAATTCATAGGCGATTGTGGTATTACAATCCAGAATATTGATGGAGAATTGCTACCTGAAATAGGCTACCACATTAACAAGAAATTCTGGAGACAGGGATTTGCAAAAGAAGCTGCGCGCGCATGCAGAGACTGGGCATTTAAGAATACAGATTATGATAAGATTTACTCTTATATGAAGTATACCAATATTGGCTCCTACTCAACAGCTATGGCCAATGGTATGAAAAAAGTGAAAGAATACCCTGATCCAAAGAATGAAATATCTTACGCATATGCTATTACGCGTACAGAGTGGGAAAAAGAGAAAGGGCTTAAATAATGATCAAGAGTAAAACGAAATATGAAGCAACCCTAGAAGAAATAAAGGAGCTTTTCGCATTCCATAAACTTGGGAATGTGTCAGATATGGCACCACTTGGTAATGGAGAGTTCAATTCTGCATATAAGGTAATGCTTGATGACGGAAAGAGTTCTGCCCTCAAGATAGCTCCTCCGGAGGGGGCTACGGTTCTTTCATATGAGAAAAACATGATGGGATCAGAAGTGTTCTGGTATGAGAAAATGCATGAAAACACAGATATTCTTTGCCCGGAAGTATATGTGTCTGATTTTTCAAAAAGCATCGTAAAGAGTAACTGCTTCATCATGCAGATGATGGAAGGAGAGCCTTTGTGGGCTGTGAATTTCTCGGATCATGAATATGAAAATGTTCAGAAGCAGAAAATAGAAATGCTTGCCAAGATACACAGGATCAAAAATGACAGATTTGGCTACATACAATCCGGACTTCACGATACATGGTATGATGCGCTAAAGTCCATGGCGGGTAATCTTGTTAAGGATTGTAAGGCTCTTGGATACGAGACCCCTGATGGGGAGAAGTTTATTTCATATATTGATAAACATGCAAAGCTCCTTATGAGTATACCTTGCCGAATGGTGAATTTTGATCTGTGGGACAGTAATGTCCTTTATCACGATGGCAAGATCTGCTGGATTGATCCTGAGCGAGGCTTTTGGGGTGATCCTGTAGCAGATTTCATAACCCTTGGTAGCGGGCAAAAAGCACCGTTGTCAACTAAACAGAAAGAGCTGGATATCTATAATGAAACTGCAACAGAAAGGATAGTTCTTTCAAAAGAGACTGAAATACGATATGCATTAGCAGTATGTTACCTGGCTCTTATTGAAGAAGTTGAAAAATATGTCAGATATGAGCCGGATGAGCCAAACTATATAAGAAATACCAATGATGCCAGAGAAATGTATGACATGGCATTTAGTGTTCTGTAAACGTTGAAATAAATATAAGAATTTGAGAGACAATATGCACTGTGGAGCACAACCCACAGTGCATTTTTTTGCAATAAATCAGTGTAAAACTTATATAAATTGGTGAAAAGAGCAAGATACAGCAGTTTGTTTGTTATGCTGTATAAAAATAAGCCATTAGATCAGGAGGAAATTATTTATGGAAAATAAGGCATTGATAGTTATAGACCTTCAGAACGATATCACAAAAAACTACAAATTGATCATAGAGCGTGTAAATGCAGCTATTAACTGGGCATCTGAAAATGACATGCGCGTAATCTATATAAAACATTTTAATCTGTCTGAGAAAACAAGAACCTTTAAACCCGGCAGCAAGGGAGCTGAGCTAGTCCCGGAATTAAATGTTGTGTCAGACAATATTTTTGAAAAATCAAAAGCAAGTGCACTCACCTGTGAGGCGTTTTCGAACTTTATTGAAAATAATGAAATAAAAGAGTTCTATATCGCTGGAGCTGATGCAACGGGGTGTGTGAAATCTACAAGCTATAACCTTGCAAAATGCGGATACACTGTGCATGTAATATCTGATTGTGTGACAAGCTATGATCTGAAGAAGTTGCCTGAGATGTATGATTATTATGCCAAAAAGGGCTGTGATGTATTAACACTTGCAGAGTGCAGGTAAAGTACTGAGAATGGTGGGAGAAATGCATTAGGCAAGTCTTCTGCGTGGGGCATAAGGGTAGGATGAATCGGAAAGAGGAATGCTATCATGAATTATAAGATTTTTGGAAGTAAAACTGTAGATATCGTAATAGAAATGGGCC
Organism: Butyrivibrio sp. WCD2001; assembly: GCF_000424485.1. Lineage (NCBI taxonomy): Bacteria > Bacillati > Bacillota > Clostridia > Lachnospirales > Lachnospiraceae > Butyrivibrio > Butyrivibrio sp. WCD2001. The sequence goes on from NZ_AUJZ01000006.1 coordinate 157,066, forward strand.
TTGGAGCATGCATAGCTGAATGGGAAGCGCTTGCAAGAGAGCTTGGAGAGAATCACGGTGTGCTTGTCTATGAAAGAGCCGGGATAAATCACAGTGATAAGAGTGATAAAGAAAGAACGCCTACGAATATTGCTAAAGAATTAATGAATCTCCTAGATGAAATCCCGCATGATGAAAAGCTGGTGATAATAGGACATTCGCAGGGAGGACTGTATGCCAGCGAGTTCTGTGGTCTCTATCCGGAGATGGTAAAGGGACTAATTCTTTTGGACCCATTAACTACAGAAGATAATAGATTTAAGAAGGAATTAACTGCGAAGGAGTTTAAAAAATCCGGAGTAGATAAGAGTAAAAACTTTATTTTTTTAGAAACGCTTACTAAGCTTGGAATGAAAGGCTTTGTAAAGAAAGTGATGTGTCAGGCACCGCCTTTTTATTACGCCAATTTTTCCAAGGAGCAAAATGAGGATATCCTTAATTCGCTTGTAAATACCACGCATCTACGCACATGCAGGGAAGAGAATAGGTTAGCTCACGATGATGCATCGTTAAAAAATATGGTATCTAAGGAAAAATATCCTGATATTCCGATCATTCTTGTGACTCATTCATCTGAGGAAGCAATCAAGGAAAACATGGAATTTGGTGGAAACAGCCGTCCTTTTGCCGCTAGGATCGAACGACTGTGGCAGGAGATCATGAAAGAGTATTTAGGGTATTCGAGAAGAGCAATATGGATCCAGGCTAAGAAAAGCACTCATTATATTCACCTGACGGAACCGGAAATAGTTATAGAGAGCGTCAATACCTTAAATAATTGATATACTTAAGAAAGGATATGTATCTGTTGCAGAATTGCAGGTAAAAAGTAAACACAAAATACATTAAGGATGACGTTATGAGAATAGGAATAATTCAAGCGAGCTCTCAGGCTGAAAAAAATGAGCTTATTTTCAATACTGTAAAAAAATATGCCCCTAAAGATGCTGAAGTCATAAACTTTGGCTGTACTTTAGATGAGCAGGAAAAGTACTCCTATATAGATGTTTCGGTTCTTGTTGGTTTGCTACTTTCAAGCGGCGCTGTTGATTTCATTGTAACCGGTTGTTCGTCCGGCCAGGGAATGATGCTGGCGTGCAACAGCATGCCTGGAGTAATTTGTGGATATGCGCCTACGCCAAAGGACGCTTATCTGTTTGCACAGATCAATAATGGTAATGCTATTTCACTTCCGCTAGGCGAAGACTATACCTGGGCAGGCGAAGATAACTTTGAAAAGACAATAGAAGCGCTTTTTTCTGAGCCATTTGGACAGGGATATCCAAAGAGTGAAGCAGAAAGAAAGCGGAAAGACACTGAGAAACTCAAGGAAATAAGAAGAAAGTCGCAGATTCAGTTTGAGGATTTATTGGGTTCATTAGATACGTCAATAATTGAGAAGATAAATAAAAAGAATGATGTGATCAAGTATGTGAACGAATACGGAAAGTAACAACATTCGGTAAAGGAAATTCAGTGATCGGCAAAATCTGTTGGATTGATCCTGAGCGAGGATTTTGGGGTGATTCGGTAGCTGATTTCATAACCTTAGGTACAGGACAAAAAGCTCCGTTATCAACAAAGCACAAAATCTGGCGCGAGAGGACGATCCTCGAAAGAATTATCTTGCTTATGTGATTGAAGATACAATAACAGGTTCGCCTGCCGGAGCTGTCGGATGTACATTTTATGAAGATTTGGAGAAAGTGGGCATTACTTATTTTATCGGAGCAGATTTTCGAAATAATGGATACGCTTCAGAAGCAATAAAGCTATACCGTTTCTATTTGGCACAAAGAAATCAGCAATTTTAAGTTAATCGGACTGAAAATAGGACAGATTTGAACAGAAAATGACAGGATGAGTACTTACTGACCAGATATACTAATTGTGTCAGGGTAAAGGGAAGGCTGTTTCGAGTCGTTGGTGTATGTTTAGCAACGGCCGGAACGGAGTAGGAGATTGTATAAGATGGAGTGGCTTACCAGCATTCGCACAGCAATTGATTATATGGAAGAACATCTGAAAGACAACATCAGTGCGCAGGATGTGGCAGATCAGGTGTATATTTCTCCGTTCTTTCTTCAGAAGGGATTCTCCTTGATGACCGGATACGGAATCGGGGAGTATATCAGAAACCGCAGGCTGTATCAGGCAGCATTGGATCTGAAGAATACGGATGATAAGGTAATCGATATTGCATACGCTTATTGCTATGAGACGCCTGAGAGCTTCACAAAGGCATTTTCTCGCTTTCACGGTGTAACACCATCACAGGTCCGTGATGGGGCGGCTGTGAGGACGTTCCTTCCACTGACTGTAAAACTACAGGTTCAAGGAGGCAATCAAATGAATTGTAAAATTACAAAAATGTTCCAGTTTAAGGTTATCGGTTTTCAAAAGATATTTGATAATGATACTGCTTATCAGGAGATTCCAAAGTTCTGGGATGAGATTTGCGAGAAGTATGCAGCAAATGTTTATGCCGGGAATGCTCCGGCCAATCCTTATGAGAAGGCTATCGTAGAGAACTGCATTGGAGAGTATGGAGTCTGCATCGATGATATCGGAGAGGGAAAGTTTAGGTATCTTGTGGCTGGGAAGTATGCCGGAGGGGAAGTTCCTGAAGGAATGGTGGTCTATGAGTTTCCGATGGGTGACTGGGCAGTATTTGACTGCATCGGCCCTATTCCTGAGGCACTGCAGAGCCTGAATACACAGATTTTCAATGAGTGGCTTCCGGGTAATCCGGACTATGAACTTTGCGGGAATGCATCTGCAGAATGGTATGACTGTGTAAATGGCGAAATGACGGATAAGGATTATCACAGTGCAATCTGGATCCCCGTGAAGAAGAAAGATGGAAATAACTGATGCATGTCTTGGAGAGAAGAATCGGGCGACCGATTCTTCTCTCATTAACAAACATGATACCAGTTTCGCAATCACTTTATAGCTAATAAGCAACCAGGGAGGTTTAATCAGGCTGTTCTTGAATTTTTGAAAGGTTAAAACAGAAGATAATTAGGTTGTGAAGAAGGAACAAATATGAGGATGATAATTCATGATCTTGACGAGAATTTTCATAAGCAAGTCAGCACAAAGCTTTCGGATGTGATATGGGCTGATGGTAAGTATGCACCTTGCCAGGGGTGCTTTGACTGCTGGACAAGACACCCGGCAACCTGTGGCATGATGGATTCTCTTCATCAAATGTGCAGGGTGATCGGACAGGCTGATGACCTTGTGATCATCACTGAGAATTGCTACGGCGGATACAGCCCGGAGGTTAAGAACATTCTTGACAGGTCAATTGGGACATCAACTCCCATGAGCACATATCGCGGAGGGGAGATGCATCATACTTTAAGGTACGGAAGAAAGGACACATGGAAGGTAATAGTCTACGGTGATATTAGTGATAATGAAAAGAGTACGTGGGAATTGATGGTGGAGAGAAACAGGATCAACCACGGATATCAGTCTGCTGAAATTATATTTATGGATGATATCACTGACCTGGAGGTATCGAAGATATGAAGACGGTTTTTATTGATTGCAGCCCCAAGAATAGACTTTCTGCATCAGGTTTTATCGTCGGCATGACAAGCATTTTTGTTTCCGGAACAAAAAAGAGAATGAAGCTCCGTACAAAGGCTGATTATGAGAATATCTTAAAAGAACTTGAGGATGCGGATGCAGTTGTTTTTGCAATGCCGCTTTATGTGGACGGCGTCCCATCTCATGTACTTCCATTTCTAAGGGAGATGGAAGTCTGGTGCAAAAGCAATAACCCGAAGATCAGGGTATATACAATTGCAAATAATGGCTTTATAGAGGGCAGACAGAATGAGCCACTTATGCAGATCATGGAGAACTTCTGTATAAGGAGTAAAATTAAGTGGTGCGGTGGCTTAGGAATAGGCGGCGGAGTCATGATGAATGTGATGCGGATCATGATTGTTGTAGTTTTTGCAGTCACGATACTGAACCTTATTCTTACAGGGATTGATTCAGGAAACTTTTTAGACAGAAATATTTTGCTGAATTTTCTAAAGAATGTAGCAGAGGTTCTGTTCTTTGGATGTGGAATTATTACCTTTGATATCTGGATAGCCTCCTATATTAATCGAGGGAAGGAATATGGAAAGCATTACACGAGAATAATGCTGCCTTCGTTCCTGTTCATTCTGGCTGCGGATATATTCTTTACAGTGATTTCCATAGTAAAGGGTGGAATATTCCGTGGATGGTTTTCAAAGAAAAAGCCGGAGGAAAGGATGAAGTAAATGAATTGTTGCGGTGATTAACGGAGGATACGGTGTATATGGTGATAAAAGAAATATTTGGAAAAGTCAAAATATATCAGCTTCATTGCCTGGGCTGGCACAACAGAAACAGAACTTCAGGAAAAGAAAACTATTCAGCAATGGTAATAAAGAATTTTTGATGATAGGCTAAGACAAATTAGAACTTGATGGTGGGACAACAAAATGATTAGAGCTATGAAGAACATTGACTTAGCACAATGTGGCATGATTTATGCAAAAGCATTCCCCATGGAACATTGGGGAATAGATTGGACAGTAGAAAATGCAACAGAATATCTTCGCGATTTTTTTGAACAGAAAAGATTTGTTGGATATGTTTATGAAGAAAATGATGAAGTGTTAGGTTGTATATTCGCACTTTGTAAGATTTCCGGAAGCAAAGAAGAGATATACATTAATGAGATGGCGGTACTTCCCGAACGACAAGGGCATGGAATAGGTAAACAATTATTAAATGCGGTCAAAAATTACAGTAAAGAAAAAGGACTTGCAGGCATTGTTCTTTATACAAGCGAGTATGCACCAGCGGCTAAGTTTTACGAAAAGAACGGATTTAAGTTATCAAATGGAACAATATGTATGTATTGCGAATAATTGAAAAGAGAAAATTATAAAGGACATTAAACTTGATCTGCGGGAATAGGGAGAAAATCCTTATGCCCACTTTTTTGGTTGACAAAACTAACAATGTTAGTATAATGATAACTAACATTGTTAGTAAAATGGGATGGGAGTAAATATGCCAAGAACAGGATTGTCTAAGGAAGAAATAATAGAAAAAGCTGCTGAATTAGCAAATGAAAAGGGTCTACAATATTTGACCGTTACAACACTTTCGGATTATTTAGGTATCAAAAAACCCTCTTTATATAACCACGTAAAGACGATAGATGATGTGCATCGTAAGCTTATGATTTATGGTTGGAAGAAGGTTTCCGAGGAGGTTGTGGCAGGAATTGATTCGGATGATCCAAGAGAAAACATCGCGAATTTCGGAAGGGCATTTCATAAGTTTGCTTTGGAGAATCCCGGCGTATTCGAGGCAATGCTTTGGTATAACAAGTATTTGGATGAGTCCTTACTTGAAGCTACAGAAGGTTTGTATTCATTTTTCTTTAGGCAGACAGATAGCATGGGAATTGAAAGAGATGTGGCCAATCATCTGCTTAGAACCTACAGAGCTTTCCTTGAGGGGTTTGTTATGCTTCAGATCCACAATTCTTTTGGCAATCCGATTTCTATAGATGAAAGCCTGGAGATATCAATGAATGTACTGATAGCAGGTATGGATCAGTATATAGTTTAATGCAATTCATAGTGAAAGGGGGGATTTTTGTGGCGGATGTTTTGTCAAATCCAGACACATTAACAATAGCTATGAAAGAGCATATTGCTGTTTTAGAAAATATCATGCAACAGGACAGGGTTATGCGTCATGACAGAAGACATTTTGAGACTCTTCTGCAAACTCTTTTGCAGGAAGGTAATACACAGGAAGCCCTTAAATGTCTTAATGAAAGGCTAAGTCAAGAACCGCATGGAGTAAAAAAATATTGTGAAAATACCACGCTTAATGCAGCAATAACACACTATGTAGCAGTTGCTGAAGAAAAGAGCATTAAAGTAAATATATCTGCTACTATACCTGCTGATTTGAATGTGGATGAGATGCAGCTTGCCATAGTGATCAGCAACCTTATTGAAAACGCCATTCATGCTTGCGAAAAAGTGCCAGAGAATGAGAGAAGGATCAATATTATAGCCAGATATAAGAGTCAGCTTTTGTTTGAAATCAGCAACTCATGTGCAGATAAAATCGTCCTGGATGCAGAAGGACACCCATTTAGTAATGAGGAGAATCATGGAATAGGAACCAGAAGTGTTCTTAGTTTCATAGATCAGACTGATAGCGAGATAAGATATATAGCTGAAGAAAAGACCTTCAAAGTCAGAATGTTGGTCAGTTAAGGAGTCAATATGAGTTTACAGTTATTAAAGGCAAGTACTTCTGATGCGCTTTCACTGAATGGAATATCGAAGCGCGCATTTGACAGTGATGTACTGATCGGTGCGGAATCACCGGGAGGACCTCCCGGATATATGTCATTACAATTTCATACGAAAATGGCACGGCAGGGGCATTTGTATAAATTGACAGATGATGGACTCATTGTTGGCGGAGCAATCCTTTTTTTGGAAAATGATGTTTTAAATGTTGGCAGGATATTCGTTGCACCGGAGCATTTTCGAAAAGGGTATGGGCTCTTTATTATGCGGGAAGTGGAGAATATGTTCCCGGAAGTAAAGGAGTATACACTGGATACTCCTGTTTGGAATGTCAGGACAAATAGCTTTTATACTAAGCTTGGCTATAAAGAAATAAAGCGCGATAAGGAGTTTGTATTCTATTCAAAACATAGAGGAGAACTGACCTGGACAAGTGGGGAGGATTAGAATGCACGAGACATTTATGCTATTTTTGAATGATATACCTGCTGAATATCAGGAGTTTGTTTTGGAACTCGATAAATATCTCACTGAGAAAGGCAGTAATCGGACAATAAAATCTGCAAAGAGCGGCTTTGTGACATCATACAACTCTCCAAAAAACGGAAAAGCACTGCTGAATTACGTATTCAGAAAAACCGGTGTGAAAATGCGAATCTATGCAGCAGGCATCGGTGAATACACCGAGATTCTTGCTGATTTTCCTGACAATATGAAAAAAGACATCGTTAATGCCGGAGAATGTAAAAAATTAAACGGATTGAAATGTTCTCCGACATGTACCGGTGGATATTCATTCCAGATGGATGGCGCCTCTTATAAGAAATGCAAGAATATGGCTTTTTTTTATACTCTAGAGGAACGAAATTTTTCAGCCATCAGAAAAATAGTTGAAACAGAAATCAATCATGTTGATTGAACATATGAGAGCAAATTAATAGAAAGATTATATAGAGGTTGAAAAATTAGTAAATGACTTTTGATGGTTCTCAAATAATTATTGGTAAAGGTGCCCAGGCAGAGGTTTTTCTGTATTATGGTTTTGCTTACAAGGTTTATAAGCAATCCTATCCTGCTGAATGGATTGCTTTTGAAAAACAACAGCAGCAGGCCGTGAATAGGGCTGGCATTTGTCAGGTAAAATATTACGACACAGATGATCCACATATAATCAAGATGGATTTGGTTGAAGGCGAGCCGTTGGAAAAATCTGCTAAAAATGCTCCGGAGCAGGGCTTTATGCTTTTAGCAAAAGCCTTCCGCTTTGTACACGAAGCAGATATCAGCGATACAACAATTCTTCCTCTTAGCGTTACGGCAGACCACATGCTTTCTGGCGAAGAAAGATCACAAGCGCTTTCTGTAATTGAATACCTGTCTAAAAAATACAAAAGCTGCATCTGTCATCTTGATATGCATTTCTTGAATATCATGATTCCAAATAACACCGAGCTTGTCGCAGATAAAAACAATTTCATAATTATAGATTGGATGAACACAAGAGTTGCTCCTCCGGTTTTCGACTACGCCAGAACCTATGCGCTTTTCAATGAGTTTGTAAAAGAAGCACTGGGGTTCTACAAAAACGCAGTCTGGCCAGATATTCATGCGCTTGGGATTTCAGAAGAAGATTTTTTTGAAGCTGTAAAAGTATGTACACTGCTACGCAGTAATGGATTTTAGCAATCATGGATCAATAGAGCAAAATCCGTGTAAAAAGCAAAATAATCAGTGTAATCCATGTTTTCTTTTTTTCAAAGGGTATAGTTACTATACAGTTTATGTTTTACACATTTGGAGGATATTGAATGAAAACTTTGTATTTCAGCTCAACTGGAAATTGCTTGCATGTGGCCAAGTGCTTGGGAGGAGAGTGTTTATCTATTCCCAAGCTGATCAAACAGGGAACCTATGAGATAAAAGATGATGTTGTAGGTATAGTATTTCCGGTTTACGGGCTTTGTATACCACCATATATTGAGGAGTTTTTGCAGAAACTGAAGGTGGAGTGCAACTATCTCTTCGCCATAGCAACCTACGGATGTTTTGCCGGATCTGTTTGCAACGATGTAAACAAGATTACTCTGGCAAATGGAAGAAAGTTCGACTATATTAATTCTGTTTTAATGGGCGAGAACTGCATTACTTTTGCTGACATGAAAAAACAGGAAGGCGATAGCAAAAAGCAGCAGGACGCAATTGACCAGATAGTGGGCGATATAGTTGAAAAGAAAAAGTACGTTAAAAGGAATTCGCTTTTAAGCAAACTTATTACAAGCAGTCACAAGAAAAAGTATGAGTTTCCTATAGGAATTGGTATTACAGAAGAAGTTACCGTGAACGATGCGTGTACGGGATGTGGCACATGTTCAAGACTTTGTCCAATGGGAAATATACATATTGAAAATGGTCGTCCACTCTTTTCAAAGAGCTGTATAAGCTGCGGAGCATGTATCCAAAACTGCCCTAATAATGCTATCCACCATAATAGAGAGAAAAGTTCTGCCAGATATAGGAACCCCCATATAGAAATTGGTGAGCTTTTAATTTCTTAACGATGAAATAGAGGAGAAAACAATGAGTAATTACATAATCAGATTAGAAGAAAAGAAAGATTATAGAGAAGTTGAAAATTTAGTAAGAGAATCATTTTGGAACGTGTATCGTCCCGGGTGCAGTGAGCACTATGTAATTCATGTGCTCAGAGATGATCCAGCATTTATTCCTGAACTCGATTTTGTTATGGAGCAGGATGGAAAGCTGATAGGACAGAACATGTTCATGAAAACTTTCATTGAGGCTGATGATGGAAGGACTATTGATGTGCTTACCATGGGGCCAATTGGAATAACACCAGAATTAAAGAGAAAAGGTTATGGTAAGGCTATCTTGGATTATTCTCTTGAAAAGGCTGCAGAGATGGGATTTGGAGCAGTTCTTTTTGAAGGAAATATCGGATTCTACAGCCACTGCGGATTTGACTATGCAGGCAAGTTTGGAATCAGATACCATGACCTTCCGGAGGGCGAGGATGCGTCATTTTTCCTGTGTAGAGAATTGATCCCGGGATATCTTGATGGCATCACAGGGGTATATCAGACCCCTAAGGGATACTATGTCGAAGATGCAGATGTTGAGGAGTTTGACAAGACATTCCCTCCGAAGGAGAAATTAAAGCTTCCCGGACAGATTTTTGATTGATGACAGGAGAATTAAGATGGAAACAGATAGAATAAGGGTTTATCCTGCCAGCAGAGAGCAGATGGAGAGCAGCATCCTGTTGTTCTTCTGAGGAAACGATAAACTTCTATTCCGCTATGGGTTTCCGTCTCAGTTCTGACCCAATTTCATCTTATGTGGAAGATGAGCCTTATGATCTTCAGATGGAATGTATTATATTATAGCTGATCAGGAACACATTGGTTTTCTGCCTGATGGAGCAGATGCTTGTGAGGAAACATGGATTGTTTGATTCTGAAGCTGTGGATTACAGATTTGATGGAGTGAATGGAGATGCGGCGGCTTTGTGCAAGTTGCTTCAAGATAGAATCGCCGTATAAGAGCTTAAAAGGAGACAGCATAAATGAGAAAGCTGTATGAAAAGAACAGCAGTAGCTATAATTGTTTCTTCACTTACTTTTGGTATGGGGCACATTATTAACCTTTTTACAGGACAGACAAGCTTTGAAACTATACTTCAGGTGATCTTTGCGGTTTCCTGGGGATTTATTCTTACATTAGTTTTTTACAAGAGTGGAAGCATTTTCCCATGCATAATCGCTCACTCAATGATAGATGCCTTTTCAATGTTTGGTGCTGACAACGCACTTGTGGATCAGATCTATGTGGTGGTTACAATTGTTGTAGCAATTGTCTATTGCATTTACCTTGGAAAGATCAAAGAGGATGTAAAAAAGAATGAGAACTGATATTAAATTCAAGAACTACACAGATGACAAGTATGATGCATTATGTGGTTTTCTCATTGCATTAAATGAGAAAGATGATAGCCACATTAACTGGAACTGGGCGAGACTTGAATGGATGATTGAACATCCTGAATTTGATAAGAGCTTAAAGAACTCCATTGGCCTTTGGATTGTGGATGACAAAATTGTTGGCGCTGCAATTTACGATATGTATTTTGGCGAGGGTTTTAGCGGAGTTCTTCCGGAGTATAAAGATTTATATCAGGCCGTTCTGGAATATGCCTGCAATGAGCTTAAAGACGATTCCGGTTTTGGAATGGCAATCTGTGATGAAAATCCCACTGAGATAGAGATGGTTCAAGAACGGGGATTTAAAATTGCCGATCAGGATGAGATCATAATGGAGAGAAAGCTTGATGATGCGCTTGAAGCGAAACTTCCGGACGGGCTTAAATTCTTTTGCCCGGATCCGATGGAAAATGCTTATGAACTTCAATGGCTCTTCTGGCAGGGATTTGACCATGGAGATGATAAAGTTGAATTCGAGCGTGAAGAAGAAATCATTCCAAGGATCAGGAAGCATTTTAACAAGGATTTAGGTGTTGTTGCGGTCAATGAAAAGGGAGAAATGGTGGCATGTTGTCTGCTATGGTATATGGCAGGGACTGACTATGTTTATGTTGAGCCTGTATGTACTATTCCCCCATATAGAGAAAAAGGCGTTGCTAAGGCTGTTATCTTTGAAGCGCTGGGCAGAGCCAAAAAGCTTGGAGCAAAAAGAGCTTACGTCATTTCCGATATGGAATTCTATGAGAGGCTCGGCTTTAGAAAGAAGCATCATTATTCATTTTGGTTTAAGAAGGAAGGCAAAAAAGAAAGAATATGATAAAAATCGAGACTGAAAGGCTAGCGAGAAAACCCCTTCCGACGAGTCGGTAGGGGATGAATCGCACATCACCGCTTGGATTTGCTGTATTTTCCGGATAGTCCATGGTATTATGTATCGGTATGAAAAATTTTAATTGGAGGGAAAACACATGGGGAAAAATATCAAACAAGTACTTCAGAAAAATCTAAAAAGACTGATTGCGTGTACTATTGCAGCAGCCATATCGCTATCATTACCAACAGGTAAAATAGATGGCACCGGAAAGGTATCCGCCAAGGACGGAGTTTATTCAACACTTCCGACTGACGGAAAGTGGGTAAACGGCCACGTTCCGGAAAGCACAAAGGACTACTACAAGGTTGTTTTAAATTCCGCCGGATTTTTAACAGTAACATATCAGTCTCTTACAATCAGGCAGTCTTCCTACTATATCACCAGCTATGATAATACAAAAATGTACAGCGATATCGGAGTGACAGGCGCATCAAAGAACAATCCTAAAACACATACCACCACGCTTGCACTGGAGAAGGGTACCTACTGGGTTAAGGTTGCAGGATGGTACGACTATAATCCCGGAGATTATCTCCTTAAGGCCAACTTTGTTCCTGCTGAAAATAACGAAGCTGAACCGAACAATAAATTCGAAGCAGCCATGAATCTCCAGGAAAAAGCACTTGTTACAGGCTTCTTTTCAGTTGATGATGCATTAGATTTTTATAAGTTTAATGCCTCTAAGGATATGACGATCAGAGTTACCTTCACAACAAAAATTGCAAACTCAGAATTTTCAGTATGGGATTCAACCCCCAGCTGCGTTCGCGAAGTAAGCATGCTCTCCGCATCTGAAGCTGCACCAAGAACCACAACAGCTGATGTCGCTGTAAAGGCCGGCGTGAATTATATCAAAGTAATGCCCTGCAGCTGGACAGATCAGGAGGGAAAAGGTCATCATCATACCGGAAGATATCAGGTAAAATGGGAAGAAGTGCCTTCTTCAAATGAAACCTCAGCAAAGACTGTTGATAGTGCCGCTCCGTCTTCTGCAAATGTTAAAAAGATTGGGAAGCTCAAGGCGAACTCTTTAGGAAACAAAAAGGTTGCTATCAGCTGGAAAAAGCAGACTGAGGCTTCAGGCTATGAAATTCAGATTTCCACAAGTAAGAAGTTTTCAAAGAATCTGGTTACCAAAACCGTGAAAGCCGGAAAGCATAATTACAAACTTAAATTCAACAAAACCGGCAAGGCTTATATCAGAGTACGAGCTCTTGACAGCAACGGCCTCTCCGGTGATTGGAGTAAAGTAAAGAAAGTCATTGTGAGATGATGATACCGAATTGATAGTCTCAGTTAAATATTCTGATGCTATTACACCGCGACTTATATCCCTCAGAGGAAAACGTCGCGGTGTTTTTATTTATGCACTTTTAGAATAATAAATGATGTTGGGGTCAAACGCCCCTTGAATCTAAAACTATAGTTGCTAATCCCTAATGGGATTTACATATATCTGTCCCTTGAAAAGTTAATACAAACCGCATAAACACTGGGAGACATTCAAGAATTATGGCAGGATCCGTAATGGTGCTGAGACAGTTCCGTCAATCCTGAACTTTTTAATTGACGTTTACATTAATAATACCACCATTCCTGCCTTGCATTATTTAGCTTTATAATTCAAGCCACGTATTATATAATTGAGGCTTGAGGGAAAAAAGTATTTATTTAGGGGAAATAATCATGAAAAAAATCAAAGAAAATCTTTTACTTGTCATCACATCCTTGATGTGTTTTGTTTTCATACTTGGATGTTTGTCTTTCAGCTCTAAAGCTGCAACTCCACAAGGAACTTTAATTCGCGGTCCTGAATTCAATGTAGCACTTAAGAGTTTTACCATGAATGCTACTTTAAACTGGATCAATGAAGAAAAAACTATAAAAAGAATTGAATTCACCTCCCAAAAACCAAGTCTATCCACTTCAAAAAGTGTTGGAGAAAATGTAACAGCTTACTATGATCCCGCTAAGGCATCAATTTATGTCTACTGCCCAACAAAGATAATCTTTCCTAAACAGTCCAGCAATATACTCAGTTATTTCACTGCTGTAGAAGCCGTAGAATTTAATACAGATATTGATACATCAAATGTAGAAGACTTTTATGCAATGTTTAATGGTTGCTATAAACTGAAAAAGCTTGATGTACGCAAATTTAATACATCAAAGGCAGTCTCTATGATGCAAATGTTTAGTCAATGCAGAAGTCTTCAGGAAATCGATGTAACCGGGTTTAATACATCTAATGTTACAGACATGTTTCATATGTTTGGTGGTTGCACATCATTGAAAAAGCTTGACCTTAGAAACTTTAATACATCAAAGGTAAATCGCATGGCATCGATGTTTTATGGTTGTATGAGTTTAGAAACTTTGAATTTGCGCTCATTCGATACCTCTCAGGTTAGGAATTTTTCATCAATGTTTAGTGGCTGTCATTCTTTTAGAACACTGGACCTGAGTAACTTTAATACAAGTAGCGCAACAAAAATGTCAAGAATGTTCTTCGGGTGTATCCGTCTTGAATCAGTCAATTTAAATAGTTTTAACACTTCAAAAGTAACAGAAATGTATGAAATGTTTAGACTCTGTTGTACCCTCAAACGCCTGGACCTTAGCAAATTTGATACTTCTAATGTCACGAAATTTAATATGATGTTTCATGAGTGTGATAGTCTAGAGTCTCTTGACCTTAGTTCTTTTGTCATAAAAAAGGGCAGCAACTGTAAAAAGATGGTTTACTGTTACACCATAAGGGAAATAAAGTCACCCAGGATCACAGAAGTAGCCGTACCTCTGAATAATTTCAGTACCGGAGATGGCGCATTTGCTCTTGATGATAATAATGATGGTGTTCCTGATAACGCAAGCATAGTAAAAGAATTACCCGTAGCATCGGGGAGCAGTCGATATATTCCTTATAATACTACATGTGAAATAAGATATATTCCTAATGCGGCAAGTACATACACCACTATAGCCAGGGTTAACCGTGGAGCCAATTATACACTGCCTTCCTTCAACTACGTTGTGCCTGAAGGAAAAGAATTTGACAGATGGAATGAGGGTACACCCGGTACCTCCATCAAGATGACCAGAAATATCATTCTAAGGCCAATATGGAAGGATAAAACAACTGAACAGCCTAATCCGTCAGACTCTTCTGAACCTGCCGTAAATGACCCGGTAACAGCTGTTCCCGCAGATACAAAAAAGGCAGAAAACATCGACCTGAATCAAAAAACAACAAAGCTTTCAAAACTGACAGCAGGAAAGAAAAGCGTTACCGTTACATGGAAAAAACAGTCCCAGAATATAAAGGGCTATGAAATCCAGTACAGCACGGATAAAAACTTCAAAAAGAATATTAAGTCAGTAACAATTAACAAGGCAAAGGCTACTTCAAAAACTATCAAAAAACTAAAGACACATAAAAAATACTATTTCAGAATCCGAACCTTCAGGAAAACAGGCTCTAAAATAGTATATTCAAAATGGAGTAAATCCAAAAATATCAAAATAAAGTAATTGGTACCTGTAAATAAGGCAATCTTAGCAGGTTTCATAATAATAGGAGATTACTAAAACATGAAAAAAATCAAAACCACAATGAAGTGCAGATCCCTACTGGCAGGGGGATACAGGGAGTCTATGGGCGGGTTTAGTGTGACAACCGCGAGCCAGTTAGGCGCAAGCTGAAAAGAAAGCACTTATAGTTAGAGGGGCATCGCCTAGATGATCAATCATCTAGAGCGCCAGCCCCTTATTTTTTCAGGGATGTGTGAGGTAGATGATTTTGATCAGCCGCATGGCGGTCAGATAACTCCTATCAGTCACTTATGTATATGTTCAGTAAGAGTGAGTATCCTGAAGCGCTCCGGATAGCTTATGAAAAATACCATCTTGATAATAATAAAATGTTCCGATATGCCAGAAGAAGAGGCAAACTGCCTGAGATACAGTCAGCAATGGCTGAAGGAGGAATAGTAACTTTATAATATACTATTTTGAAAACGATGAATAATCGGTAAAGAATATGTTGACTTGATTAAGGGGCAGTTATACGATATAAGTGTAAAAACCTATTACATGCAAACGACAGGAGGAACACTTTTCATGGTTGATATGAATATGATGATTGCAGGCAATATACTTGCACTGCTTAAGAAACAGAATAAAAAACAGACAGATCTTGCAGAAGCACTTGGGACAAATAAGCAGACGGTGAATAAGATGCTGAATGGTGCACGCATGATTAATGCCATTGAACTTAAGTCTATAGCTGAATATCTTGGCGTAAGGATGGAGGAGCTAACAAGGATAACCCCTGGATACGAGGATACTGATATTGTCCATGCTTTTATGGGCAAAGTTCAGTCTGAAGAGGCAAGACAGGCACTGAAAATAGCTGATGAACTTTCAGATATGATTCTTTTCCACAAGAGAGTACGTGAAAATGGAAATGCCATGATGCAGCCTTGGGGGAATGACTAATGGGGAATATATTGGAAGAAAGCCTGTTTGGCAAGCAGCCTAAACAGTTTGAGAGCATGAATGCTTTGTCAAAAGCTTTTTCTGTAAATTATTGTGGAAGCACGATTATCCGTGATTCCATATTTAGCATTGCTGAAAACTATGCCAGAAAAAGGGAATTAACGCTGGAAGTGCTCAGATATCCTTTTAAGGATGATGAATTATGGGCATTTACCTTTGTAAAAAAGGGAACAATATTTCTTTGCGTCAATTCTGGCTTGGCTCTTTGTAAACAGATATTTGCTGTTGCTCATGAGCTGTACCACATTCACTGCTATGCTGAAGATATAGACCCCAGTACCATAGCAAGTGGCTCATTATTGGATTCAAAAACTGCGGATGATACTGCGAAATCTCAGGAGGATCTTGAGGCAAACGCTTTTGCCGGATTACTCCTGATGCCTGACGGAATATTGGATGAGCAGATTAAACTATATGGTATTGCTGCGGATAAGATATCTGTTGATGATGTCCTTATCTTGATGGAATTGTTTGCACTTCCGTACAAGGCGGTGGTACTGAGACTTGTTGAGAACCATGATATTTCAAATAGTAAAGCCAAAGAACTACTGGAATGTGACTCTGATTATGTTTCAGAAAGGATTAAACTTACGGGTAAAGCTTTAAAATGGCAACAAAACAGTAAGGACCTTTCATATCTTGGAAGTCTCCTTGATGATATGGAGTACAACAAAGAACAGGAACTTCTGACCGAAAGCCGTGAGAAATCGGATATGGAGTACTTGGAAAAAATCAGAAAGGACTTTCTCGCGGAAGGCTAAGAGGTGGGCATTTGATGAAAGAGAAATATGCTCTTCTTGATACTGATTTTATTTCCAAGACGCATTTGATCCGTAAGGATGAAGAGAATAAGCTGATTGATCGTATAACGGAGATGCCGGGGTATCGCTTCTATTGTCATGAACAGATAAAAACAGAACTCCAAAGACATAATATTGCAGGCTCTCCTGAGTGGCTTGAGAAAAAGATATCATCTGGAGTGGTTCATTGTATTACGGACGAAGAGATTGTTGATGAACTAAAGGCTATATACTCGGATTCAGCAGTGGCCATGTATTCTAACATGTTGAAAAATGGGTGCGAGGCATATAGAAGCGGATATTTTGAAGAACAGTTTAAGAGAATTCAGGGTGTCAATTATTCTAAGACTACAAAAGAACAGTTTTTGAAGGAGCTTTCGGAAGACTGTGACGATATAGGACCAGGTAATAATCTTGGAGAGCTTAAAAGCTATGTCCTTCTTCAGATGCTTAGTACAAAGCTTGGCGAGCAGATATATGTCTTTTGTTCGGATGATAGAAATGCTCGAAATGGCATAGTAAGTCTTGGAGGTGCAAGGTGCATCAGTGTCTTATCATCGTTTATGCGGCTTAATGTGGATGCTAACATGACAAGAGAAGAGGCGCAGCCGTATTTGGACTCGTATCTTGAAGAAAGCCGGAAGAACAAACAGACCACTTTTAGGGTTCATGACACATCAAAAGAAATGCGATATTGCAGAGTGCCTTGCGAACAGGTCATTGATGAAATGTATGCCGGTAAATTTGATGTTCTGCAGAATGGTAATCTTAGATATAAAGAATAGGATTATATAGATAATTAAGGGCAGTGTTCTGTAGGGCAACAGGTATTTGATGTTGTGATATCATAGAAGCATGTGTTTTGGTAATGAAAATACATGCTTTTTTTATTTAATAGGAAATTTCTCAAAAATTCCTATATCATAAAAAGCGCTCCGCTATGGATGCGCACTACTGTGTATGACATTTCACTAGGCTCGAAAAAACCTCGCCAAGTGATCTGCACATCGCGCGATAGGAATATGTTGCCTTCAGCAATCGCGTCTACGTTCCACTTCGGTCGTTGCAAAGCAGATGTCCCCCGGACATCTTGCAACGGCGCGAGAATGTCGCAAGCGACATTCTTTCTTTCATTTTATTACATCTGTGTTGATTCTCTGTAAATTAGATCAGTCTCTGTATAGGTTATCCTGTAATTGAGATCAGGCTGCTCAATCCTTGAGATTATAAGGTTGGCAGCTGAATAACCGATTATCTGGCTGTGTATGTGGCTGGTTGAGAGAGAAGGAGACATGATCTTGGACTCGGGGGAATCATCAAAACCGAATATCTTGATATCACGTGGACATTCTATTCCCATTCTCTTGAGGCCGGATATCAGATCGAGAGCTACAAAATCGTTGGCACAAATAAAGAGTTCGGGCATTTCTTGAATCTTCGTAAGAGCTTCGAATAAGTATTCTCTATATTCTAATCCGTGAGGATGAACCTCTGTAAGACAATATTTTTCGTCAAAGTTCAGATTATTGATATACATTGCCTCCCTAAAGGCTATGAATCGCTCGTAGAAAGAACGGCAATGTGTGACCTGGCCTACAAATCCTATCTTGGTAATTCCCTTTTTGCTCATGTCATTAACGACTGTATATATATTGGAAAAATTATCCATGAGCAGAACATCTGCGTTTAATGGTCTCCAGTAGCTTGCAACGGGAGCATCTATCATGAGAACAGGTAATCCTAGGCTGCACAACATTTCACAATAGGAGTGATCAAACATTTCGATGCATACAATAGCCTTGGTGTTATCCGGTCTGTATGAGAGAGGAAGAGTTCTTGACTCTATATTCTGATGATCAACCCGGTGCATTGTCAGGCTATAGCCAAGCATAGAAATTTCATATTGAAATTTATCCAGCATGGTAGAAGCAAAGTGAGAATTATTAAGGAAATTGCCTGAAAAGAGAGCAATCTCTCCTGAAGCCTTGGGCTGGGAACTGAAAGGATTTGTAATGTCTGAAATGGAATTGGCATAAGAAAATTGCTTGTATCCCATTTCGATAGCCTTCTCTAAAACTTTCTGTCTGGTAGCTTCAGCTAAAACTCCGGTGTTATTTATAGCCTTGGATACGGTATTTCTGGATACTCCAAGAGCATCTGCTATATCCTGTAAGGTGACTTTTGCTGACATAATGTAGTCTCCACTTTCTAAATAAAAGATGAATGTGTCAAAAGATGGGTGTGCCCCAGATAGTAGGTATTTATGACTTTTTGACACCTATATCATTATAAAATGTAAAAATTAAAGTGTCAAATGTAAATATTAATTGTGCAAATGTAAAATAATTATGTTGACAGCTGAAGATATGGGTGCTATATTTTACATATGCAAATGAGAATTATGCAAATGTAAAACTTGGGAGGGACTACATGAACACAAAGGTAAAAGATAATTCGATGCATAACACCCTGGTATATGTTAAGCAGCATTGGCAGCTTTACGTGTTCTTCTTAGGACCGGCACTACTTCTTACAATCGTCTTCAGGTATCTTCCTATGGGAGGAATTCTGATCGCATTCCAAAAGTACAACCCGTTTAAAGGAATACTTGGAAGCGAATGGGTAGGTCTTAAATATTTCCAACAGTTTTTATCGTCACCGGACTTTATGCAGTATCTCATAAATACATTGAAGCTTAGTGTATTTGGTCTTCTCTGGGGTTTCCCGATGCCGATTATCTTAGCACTCCTTCTTAACAGAGTATCGAGCAGCAAGATCAAGCAGAAGATACAGCTTGTACTGTACATGCCGAACTTCATTTCAGTCATCGTACTTTGCGGTATGGTCAGAATCCTTCTTTCAGTTACAGGACCGCTTAACATGATGCTTGGAACGAACATCAACTTCCTTACAATTCCGGAAGCGTTCAGACCGATCTACATCGTCAGCGGAATCTGGCAGGGAGCCGGTTGGGCATCAATCATGTACACAGCAGCTCTTTCCAATGCAAGTAAGGAGCTTAAGGAAGCAGCACAGATTGATGGAGCTAACATCTGGCAACAGATCAAGGCAGTTGAGTGGCCGGCCATCAAGGATATGGTAGTTATCCAGTTCATTCTTCAGGCAGGTAACATCATGAGTATCGGTTTTGAAAAAGCGTATGCACTTCAGTCTGACATGAACCTTGCATCATCCGAGATCATAGCTACTTATGTATATAAGAAGGGTCTTTTGAATGGTGACTACAGTTATTCAACAGCAGTAGGACTTTTTAATACAATTGTAAACGTAATACTTCTCATTGCGGTTAACAAGATAGTTGAGAAGCTTAACGATGGACAGGGATTATAAGGGGAAAAAGAAAATGATTAAGACATCAAATAAAAAGAGCGAGTTCGCAAGAGCTTCTCTTGGAGATAAAATATTCCTTCTTGTAGGATATATCATTCTTGCAGCTTTCGTGCTGGCTATAATCGGACCTGTGGTTTATATCATCGTTGCTTCATTTATGGATCCGATAACACTTCAGAATAAAGGTATTGTTTTTGATTTCAGTAAGTGGACACTGACAGCTTATGAGAGAGTTATGACCAACTCACAGATATGGACGGGATTTTTCAATGCGATTCTTTATTCCGTACTGTTTGCAGTAATTTCAGTATTTATAACTCTTTTGTGTGCTTATCCTATGTCAAGAGATGATTTTAAAGGCAAGAAGTTTTTTAACGCAATCTTTATTATCACAATGTTCTTTGGCGGAGGACTGATTCCTACATACCTTCTTATCAGTAACATGGGACTTCTTGATTCCATGTGGGCTGTAATTCTTCCGGGGTCATTTAGTGTTTGGAACATGATCATAGCAAGAACCTATTATAAGGGCGTTCCCGGCGAGCTTAGAGAGGCAGCTGATGTGGATGGTGCTAATGAGCTTACATTCTTCTTTAGAATATTGCTTCCTGTATGTACACCACTTATCGCAGTGCTTATCCTCTGGCAGTTCGTAGGAATGTGGAATAGCTATTTCGATGCAATGATCTATCTGAATTCAGCAAGTAAGCAGCCTTTGCAGCTCGTTCTTAGAGCAATCCTTATTCAGAATGAGCCAGATCCGGGTATGATCGCAGATATGCAGAGTACTGCACAAAGAGCACAGCTTGCAGAGCTTTTGAAATATGCAACTATCATCATTTCAAGCTTGCCTTTGATAGTTATGTATCCGTTCTTCCAGAAGTATTTTGATTCGGGAATTATGGTTGGTTCAGTTAAAGGCTAACGTTAATTCACCTGTTATACAGGTTTGAATAGTTTCTAATGAAAAGGAGAGGACAATGAAAAAGAAAACAACAAAGTTACTGTCTACAGCGCTTGTCATTGCTATGTCAGCAAGTGCGCTCACGGGTTGTGGCAAGGGGACTTCAACTGGCAGTGGTGCAGCTAAGGTAGATGCTGAGAACATCACTTTCCCTCTTGAAGAGAAGGTTACTATCACAGGTACAATCAGCTATCCTTCAGGAACAGAGGCTGAGCCTAACAACAGAACAATCTTCAAGAGACTTGAAGAGGAGACCAATGTACATGTAGATTGGACAGCTATTTCAAACGATCAGTGGGGAGACAAGATTCAGCTGACAATGGCTAACAAGGACATGCTTACAGATTTCATATTCAATGCAGGATTCAGTAACTCTGATCTTATCAGATATGCAGACCAGGGCGTTATTCTTCCTGTTGAAGAATATATTGACAAAAACATGCCTAATCTTAAGGCTGTATTCGATAAGTATCCTGAATATCGCACAATGTGTGAGGATTCAGAGGGCCATATCTGGGCTCTTCCCTGGATCGAGCAGCTTGGTTCCAACAAGACAGCTATCCAGACAGTAGGTAACAACTTTACTTACATCAACAAGAAGTGGCTTGATTTCCTTGGACTTGAGAAGCCTGCAACAGTAGACGAGTTCGAAGAAGTACTTAAAGCATTCAAGGATCACGCTTCAGAGCTTCAGGCAGAGTTTGGCATCGAGGGAGATATCATCCCTATGTCATGCATCATGAACGATCAGGATCCCAGCCTTCTTATCAATGGTTTTGGTGAAGGTTATGGTGATAACGATATAGGACAGCACATCGCTGTAACAGATGACAAGAAGGTTATCTGCACAGCTACTCAGGACGGCTTCAAGTCAGGTATGCAGTGGCTTCATAAGCTCTATGATGAGGGACTTATCGATCCCGAGTGCTTCACACAGGATTGGTCAACATACGTTGCCAAGGGAAAATCTCACAGATACGGCGTATGCTTCACATGGGACGTTGCTAACATCGACAACCTTGAGGACTATGAGCCTCTTGCAGCTCTTCAGGCTGATACCAAGAACGTAACACCTATGAACGGTTCATTCACATCAGGTTTTGACCGCGGCAGATGCGTAGTTACAGCTAAGTGCGACAACCCTGCATTTGTATGCGCATGGCTTGATCGTATGTATGATCCCTTCCAGTCACCTCAGAACAACTGGGGAACCTATGGTGAAGATGATGAGTTCGATATCTTCGAGCTTTCTGAGAACGATAAGGGTGAGAAGATGCTTAAGCACGCTCCTCTTGGCGACGCTTCACCTGTAGAAGTTCGTGAGGCTGAGGCTGTTGGCGGACCTCTTGCAATCCTTGATGAGTACTATGGTGTATATGTAACATGCCCTGATGATGCTCAGTATCGTCTTGACTGGATCAAGGAATACTACACAGATGATATGCACGGCGAGTATGTATATCCTAACGTATTCATGACAGCTGATGACACAGAGAAGCTTACAACAATCCAGACTGATCTTATCAGCTTCATCAACTCCAGCAGAAGTAACTTCGTTATGAACGGCCTTACAGATGCAGATTGGGATGAGTACATCAAGCAGGTTAATGCTTATGGTCTTGAGGATTACCTTGCAATCTATCAGAAGTACCTTGATGAGTTCTACAAGTAATACACATTGTTACATCTTATGGGATTAGCTTGATAAGCGAAAGGTGAGGGAGGAGTTATCTCCTCCCTCTTTTATAAGAGATGAAAAAAAGAACAATAGCTTTATTTGGTATTATGTTATGTTTATTAACCGGATGCGCTGATAAAAAGGGCGAGCAATGCCTTTTCCCAAGAGCAGAGGACAGCTACGTTGGGGATGTAATGGCTCTTTCAACTGATAAAGGCGTATATCTGAATTATTTATATGAAACTGATCACAATGGCGTAGGTTATCACCCGCTTCATCAGTTTTTTACCAAGGATTTTACTACATATGAAGATAAGGGAGAGGTTCTGAAATTCGCAGAGGATTCTGAAGTTCAGGATCTTGCTATAGGAACGGGTTCCTTTATCAGGGATGACAGTGGGAAATATCACTGTTTTTACACAGGTCATAATGACTATCATGACACCTACGGACTTGATAAAGAGTGCTTAATGCACGCAACAAGTAAAGACAACAAAAAATATGAGAAGAATTATGATGAAATAATTCATGCTCCTAATGGCTACAGTACCAATGATTTCCGTGATCCTCAGGTTATTAAGATGGATGACGGCTATATCATGCTGGTTGGCGCCAGAAAAGAAGCAGAAGATGAAAGTGCGATCATATATTATGAATCGCAGGATTTAGAGAACTGGACTTTTAAGGGTGATTTTTATACAAGCAAAGAACTTTATTTTATGGAATGTCCGGATGTGTTCAAGCTTGGAGATAAATACTATCTCGTCTTTAGCTGGAACAATGTAGTTTACTACAGAACAGCGTCTGATTTTTTCGGACCCTGGGAGAAACCGGAGATTGACACATTTGACGGCAATGGCTTCTATGCAGCAAAAACATGTGAGTACGAAGGCAAAAGATATCTGATCGGCTTTCTTGATCGCAAAAAGAGAGAAAGCGATGGCCTCATGTACACATGGGCAGGAAGCGTACTGGTATATGAGCTTAGACAATTGCAGGATGGCACACTGGGGGTGTGCATGCCTGAGAAATATAATGAGTATTTTAATAAGGAGATACTATCTGAGGCAGTTGCAGATAGTTCACTTGATTTGGGAGATGTACCCGATACCTGTCATTTAAGCTATAAACTTACGATGCAGGCAGATGGAATATGCGATCTCGTATTTTCCAATACTGAAAAGGGAGAAGAGTACAAGATCTCTGTAAATAATAAAGAGGACAACATTTCATACAATGCTTTTCCCAACTATCAGGCTATGAAGCTGGAGGAAGGCAGACAATATCAGGTTGATGTTGTAGTTGAAAAAGACATAGTGGTTATCTATGTAGACGGGCAAAAGGCACTGTCAAACCGCATTTATTCAGCAGTTGGAGCTACCTGGAAGCTGAATATGGAAAATGCAGACGCAAGTGATATAAAGATTTATGGTAAATGAGGAATATTATGAGTGATAAGTTAAATAAAGCAAGAGAATATGAAGTAAAAAAGGAAGCAAAGATACCTGAGGAGCAGCGTCCCCTCTTTCATTTAACACCCAGATGCGGCTGGATGAACGATCCTAACGGCTTTAGCATCTATAAGGGAAAATATCATATGTTTTACCAGTATTATCCCTATGAGACAGTATGGGGACCTATGCACTGGGGACATGCAGAAAGTACTGACCTTATCAGCTGGAAGTATCTTCCCTGCGCAATGGCGCCCGATGAAAAATATGACGGGTTTGGATGCTTTTCAGGAAGTGCCATTGAGATGGAAGACGGCAAGCAACTTCTCGTATATACAGGCGTTAGAAAAGAAGAGGATGAAAACGGCGAAATCCGCGAGTATCAGACACAATGTATCGCTATAGGTGATGGTGTTGATTATGAGAAATACGAGAATAACCCTGTAATTAATGCAGACAGCCTTCCTGAAGGAGCCGGAAAATTCGACTTCAGAGATCCCAAGGTGTGGAAGGAAAACGGCAAGTATTACATGGTTGTTGGCAACAAGACCATTGATAAGGACGGACAGATACTTCAGTATGTAAGTGATGACGGTATTAACTGGTCCTATGATAAGACTGTTATCAAGAACAACCACAGATTCGGTGTAATGTGGGAGTGCCCTGATTACTTTAACCACGATGGTAAACAGGTCCTTCTCACAAGCCCGCAGGATATGCTCCCTGAAGAGCTTGAGTTCCACAACGGAAACGGAACCTTGTGTGTGATAGGAAGTATCGATGAAAATGGAGAATTCTGCGAAGAAAACTGTCAGGCTGTTGACTATGGTATTGATTTTTATGCGCCACAGACAATCAAGACTCCTGATGGACGAAGAGTCATGATCGGCTGGATGCAGAATTGGGATACATGCGGAATCAGGCGCGATGACTTCCCATGGTTTGGCCAGATGAGTATTCCAAGGGAAATAACTATTAAGGATAACAGACTTATTCAGTGGCCTGCCAGAGAGATAGAGAATTATTACGGCAAAAGAATCAGCAGACAGAATGTACTTATTTCTGATAGTGCTTCACTTTCAAGTATTGAGGGCAGATGCGTAGATATGACAGTAAGAGTCAGATCTACACAGGCAGAACTTTCATATAAAAAATTTGAAATTCGTTTTGCTGATAATGGCAAGGCTTATTCAGCGATTGAATATGATCCTGTTGACAATATTGTTAAGATAGACAGAAAGCATTCAGGAAGCAGAAGAGCCATTGTTCATCAGAGAAGATGTAAGGTTGCAGGAAATAAGGGTGAGATTTCACTTAGACTTGTTCTTGACAGATACAGCATGGAGCTCTTCATCAATAATGGACAGCAGGTAATGTCTATGGTAATCCTTACAGATGTCAGAGCTGAAGGTATCAGTTTTAAGGCAGTTGGAGAACTTCTGATGGATGTTACTATGTATGAGCTTGAGAGGAAATAACTTATGAAAAAAGATGTAGTTGCGCTGGGAGAGTTGCTTATTGATTTTACAGGAAGCGGAGACAGCAACCAGGAAAATCCTTTATTTGAGGCTAATCCAGGCGGAGCACCCTGTAATGTGCTGTCAATGCTTCAGAATTTAGGCAACAGCACAGCTTTTATCGGCAAGGTTGGAAACGACTTTTTTGGGAGAATGTTAAGAGAGAGAATTGAAAAGCAGGGTATAGACTCTACCGGACTTGTCTTTGACGAGGAGGTAAATACTACCCTTGCATTTGTAAACAAGCTTCCAAATGGAGACAGAGATTTTTCTTTTTACAGAAAGCCCGGAGCAGACATGATGCTGACAGCAGAGGATGTTGAGAAGAATGCTGATCTTATCAGGAATGCAGATGTATTTCATCTTGGAACACTGTCAATGACAGACGAACCTGCAAAAGAGGCAACTGTCAGAGCTGTTACAATAGCTAAAGAGAGCGGAGCAGTCATATCTTTTGATCCAAATTACAGAGAACCTTTATGGAAGAACGTAGACGATGCAATAGATGCTATGAAATATGGCTTTGAAAACTGTGATATCCTGAAAATTTCAGATAATGAGATTGAGCTTTTTACAGGCCTTAAGGATATAGAGGCAGGAGCAAGGAAAATAAAGAGAGACTTTGGTATTCCAATCGTGTTTGCCACACTTGGACCTGAAGGAAGTATAGCTCTTTACAAAGATATGGTGATCAAAAAAGACGGGTACAGAAATCCTGCTACTATAGAGACTACAGGAGCAGGCGATACCTTCTGTGCCTGTGCCATAGATTACATCCACAGAAACGGACTTGATAATCTGACAAAAGACGGATTATTTGAATGCCTGTCGTTTGCAAACGCTGCGGCATCTATTATAACCACCAGAAAAGGTGCACTTTCTGTAATGCCAACCCAAGAAGAAATAACAGCTTTTCTAACAAACAAGTAATGATAAGAACAAAGAATATGCGAAAAGGGGCTGTAAAAAAACAGCCATAAAGTAAGGATGGTTTCACCGAATGGTGATACCATCCTTATCTTTTGCAAAGAATTGCAGTTTTGACGAGCTTTTGCCCATTTGATGGGATGACTTATAAGCCTGCCGACGGCAGGCTTGATGTGACTTGAATGTTATTGTTATGTTTTAAGCAGCAATGGCTGCTCTGTGTTTCTTGTTATGATATTTATACAGGTTAAAACCACAGGAAATCAGGGTAAGCTCTAAAAGAACGTTTTCTTTGCCCCGTCGGAACAGTCTTTTGTATGATCGATCCCACTTAATTATCCCAAATGTTCCTTCAGACTGTATGCTCCTGTTCATAAAGAGCAATGTTCCATGGATTGACTCCAGGTTATGGATTACTTCTTCGTGAAATGAACTTAATTCTTTGTTCATTTGAATGAATCGATTTCCTTTCCCCTTAAAGCAATCATCTCTGTTTGGGCAGCCATCACAGTTCTCACACTCATATATTTCCTCGGTTCTTCCGTATTTGTTCCCCTTGACGTGCCGATTCTTCTTAAAAATGAATTTCTTGCCATTAGGACAGACCAAATCGCCATCTTCATCCCTTTTGAAGTTCACTGCACGATATGGATCGTTATGATATTTATCGTTCTTTGTTTCTTTTTCAAACATAGTGAACTTCATATATTTTTCCATGCCATGCTCTTCACAGTAAATGTAATTGTTAAATGAACCATATCCAGCATCAGCAACAGGATATTTAGGATAATGACCATATATAGAATTAAATTTCTCCATAAGAGGAATAAAACATTCCATATCTGATGCATACGGTTTAGCATCGATAACGGCGATATATTCGTCACACACAGCTGCCTGTACATTATAAGCCGGCAGTAGCTGATCATTGCCCATGTAATCTCTTTTCACTCTCATGAATGTAGCGTCATGGTCTGTCTTAGCATAACTGTTTCTGTAATCACCACATATTTCAATGTGCCTTGCATAATTCTTCAATCGAACTAAATATTCTTCAAGTTGCTGATACTGTCTCTGATGTATGGTCTTATGTTTTCCTTTGCCTGATACAAATGAATTAATATCAAGACCTGTAAGTTCTTTGTATTTGGCAAGCAGATCTTCAACATAATCTATTGCATACTCATCTCGTGTTTCAAATCTAATTCCAAGATATCCAAGGACATCACGATTCATATCTTCAATAAGAATAGTTATCTTCTCAAATACCTTTGAAGTATTCTTAGTGCAGGACTTCTTCCAGACCCAGGTATATCTGTTGGCATTAGCTTCAAGTTTGGTTCCATCGATATAAGTATGTTCCAAATCAACAGAAGCCTTATCAAAGATATAAGTATTGATGTCATTAAAGATCTGCTCAATTGTAGTTGTTAATTCATCGCGAATAAAGTTGCCGAAAGTGGCAAAAGAAGGTGAACGCATACCATCGAGAAGATACATATATCTGATGTCAGTACGACAAAGTTTTTCCATATCTCTCAATGAATTAATTCCGTTTTCCATAAATGCGAACAGTATAACTTTAAGCAACTTTTTAGCATCACATCTTGGACGACCTGTTCTGTAGCCCTTCTCTACAAAATATCTTGATAGGTCGATGCGGTCCATAACTTCACAAAAAGTGTATACTGGATCAGATATATCAACTATTATTTCGATTTCTAATGGTAATTTCAGCTGTCTAGCTGTATAATTATCATTGATATTTTTAGTTAGTTGCATAATTAATTATATCAAAAAATCGCTGAAGCCTCACGGCCTCAGCGATTTTTTTCTAGGGGAGTTTTTTTACAGCCCCATTTTTTCAATACAGTGCTTTCTCGTCTGCCAACACAAATTCTACGTCTTCAACCGCGTCGATCTGACGCAGTTTTTCTCCATCCTCGCAGATAACAAATCCATAGATGTAAAGGCCGTTTTTCGCAACGTACTGCTTGTAATCCCACAGATCGGGAATGCTGTCGTGAAACAGATTTACTGAATTGTAGTTGTCATTAAGATAAGTCAGCATGCTAAGGAAATGCTCCTTCGCAACGTCGTAGTTAAGGTAGCTTGTACCGCTTGCATCAGAAGCCACGGTGGCTTCATTCCAGATGAGATTCGGATATTTTTCCAGGCCACAGCTAAGTGACATGCTGTAGTCAGTTCCAAAGCCAACGCAGCGGTCCGTGGTGTAGCTATTCTTTTCAAGGCCTGTGTATCTGAGCGGAAGGCTTTCAGGGTTGCCATCATTTGAATATGTGGACACCGCATACCACGTCGGCACGATGTCGTTTGCTTCGCACCAGCTGACAAAATCATCGTATCGCATAGAGTGGTCTAGTGTAACAGATGCATTGTAAAAACTGCGATCCTCTAAGGAATCCAGCCCTTCTGGTTCTATCCATCTGATTCCGCCGGGACTAGAAAGGAAGCAGACACTTTTCCCTGAGTCATCTGTCCTAAATATCAGGTTGATCCTGGGCGAAAGCTCATTGGGATTGAACAGCCGCAGATTCCCCTTGTCAATTGTGCCGGCATATCCGCCATCACCATCATAGAAAGTCACATCATATTTTCCGTAGCCCCTGCTATATGCATTGGCATTGTAGACGTACTTCGAAGGCATGAACGCCTCAGAATATGTTGTTATATCCACGGTAAGCCTGTTCACTTTCTGTCCAAACTCATCAATACCGATGGTCTCGGTGGGATTGTAGTAATGAGCGTCAACCAGCCTGGGAAGTGCATAGATCACAAAAAGAATGATCGCAGCGGTGACCAGAGCGGTGCATATTCCTGCTTTTATGAAAGCCGTGCGGATTCTGCGGTTTATCAGTTTGGCAAAATCTTCTGCGGTATTAGCTGGATGAACCTTAACCATGTCTCTGGTATCAGCTGGCTGCACCTTGATGGTGTCGGTACTGCCTTCCGGTACATCATCGATCCCGGGGATCTCCGAGTTTTCAAAAAGGTAGTCGCTTATGGCTTCGTACTTTTCTATATCTTTTTCAACTTCGATTTTTTCCTGTTCATCAAGATTTCCGTTTTTATATTCCTGTAACAATTCGCGATATTTCATGTTTCCGTATCCTCCAAGTCTACATACAACCGGTGCCCTTTTGCTCCATGTAATCTCTGACCAGTTTCTTGCCTCTGAATGCCTGGATCCTTACATTTTCGGGTGTTAGCCTCAGCAGCGCCGCAATCTCTTTTTGTGAAAAACCTGAGAAGTACTGCATACACAGTATCTCGCGCTTAGTCTTATCCAGGTGGTTGATGGCTTCATATAAAAGTTTCTTATTTTCATTCCGGATCAGTTCATCCAGAACGCTCTCACTTTTTATAAGGTCAAAATCATCCGAATCGGACGTCAGTTCCATCCGGTTCAGCTTCGAGAGCGCATTCAACAGAAGATTCCGACCAACCATGTAAAGCCACGCCCTCACATTGGAGTGATCATCAGGGAGCGAAAGTATCGCCTTCAGGAAAGCTTCCTGCGTCATGTCCTCCGCCAGCTCCCGGTCGTGGCAAAGAGAGTACAGGTACAGAAAAAGCTCATGATGATATGTGCTGTACAGTTTGTATAGCAATTGCTTTTCCATACTTTCCTCCCGTTTTAGTCATTCATATATATAACAATTCAGATTGGGAAATGTTACAGAATAAAAAAGAAAATCCCCAAAGATGAACAGCGCATTTCATTTTATCATATGCAGAGAGGGGGGTGAGAGAAAAAATGGGATTAACTTTAAGTTAATCCTCAGACTGTAGACAAAGTGGTTTTGAGAACTGAGTTCTCAAAACCATTTTTCTATTTCAACAGGCTTTTTTGTAATAAAGGAGCTTGAAGGGAGCCTGGATCAGGCCATTTCTAACCTCCATTCATGCTTGATTTTCGCAAGCTTTTTAAGATTCATACACGCAAATGTAAGCGCCGCTTTCATCTCCATCCGCGCTTTACCATACATCTGTGTATATCTAAATCCATGGTTTTCCTTGGCTGTTCCAAAGATTCTTTCGATTGTTTCTTTCCTGTGAGAATACAGATCTTTCATGCCAAGAGTACATCGGATATCCTCACATTGCTCCATATAATCTTCCCAGATATGCCGGGTGATTATTTTTACGTGATTCTTACTATGCGTACACTGCTCAAGGAATGGACAGCTTTCACATGCAGTTCCACAGCTCTTATATTCTCTGTATCCATCTCGATTGGTTGTTGAATAATTCAAAACCTGATTGTTGGGGCATATATAGCAGTCATTGTATTCATCATAAGCATACTCAGACTTCTTGAAGAACCCCTTCTTGGTCATTGGTCTTTTGTAAGGAAGGAGTGGCGTAATGCCATCATCTATGAGCATCTTTGCAATGGCTGGTGTCTTGTATCCAGCATCTGCAACAATTGTTTCTACACCGATATCCTTGATTTTATCGTAAAGTCCTTTGAAAGTTCGGCTGTCATGTTCGTTGCCCGGATTGACAGTGAAATCTAAGATCCATCCGTTCTTGTCACAGGCTGTTTCAATACCATATGCGAATACATTCTTGTGCTCACCTTTCCTGAACCATCCACTTTCAGGATCAGTAGTGCTGCACCTTACTTTCTTAGTATCTTTTGGAACGTCGTCTGTGAAATCGCTGAAATCATCGTGACCACCAGCTCCCTTATCGTCGTCATCATCCTTGTCTTTCAGAGGCTTTTTCCCGTGTTCAGCTCGATCTTCGTTTATCTCTTTCCTAAGCATTTCTTCATAGAAAAGTGCTTCCTGTTTTGCAAGCTTATGCTGCATCTTTCTATTATTAGCTCTGGCTTTAACGTGAGTTGCATCGACAAACACTGCAGTTGGATCTACAAGTTTGAATCGATAACAATCTTCAAGGATGTGCTGGAATATCTGCTCAAATAGATTTGTATCTTTAAAGCGTCTAGTGTAATTCTTTCCGAAGGTGGAAAAGTGAGGAACCGGTTCATTAAGATCCAGACCAAGAAACCATCTGTATGCAACGTTGACTTCTATATCTTTGATGGTCTGTCTCATGCTCTTGATTCCGTATAGATACTGAATCAATGGGATTTTGATAAGCGTGACGGGATCCATACTTGGTCTGCCCATGTCAGGAGAATACTTCTCTTCAACAAGATCATAAATGAATGACCAGTCAATTGCCGTGTCTATAAGTCTTAGCATGTGATCCTTTGGAACAAGATCGTCCATGCTAACAAACTGTAGCTGTTCTCTTTTTCTTTCAGTATTAGAAGTCATCATATAGGCTGTCCCCATCCCCAACTTTGATGCTTCTATTATACCAGAAAAAGTGCCTCAATCCCAGATAAATACTGGGCTTCCAACACTTTTATAAAGAAAAATCCACGGCAGATGCCGTGGATTTTTCTTTATGAATATAATAATCGACTTGTGATATAATTATTGACTATGAGGGAGCCTGCCATAGTGCAGAATAGAAAAGTCAGGGGAAATGAAAATGAAAAAAATCTTGGGGAATCTTTTACTCTTTATCACATCACTTATGTGTGTGATAGTCTTATTTGGATGTGTATCCATTAATTCCAAAGCAGCGAAAAAAATTCAACCTGTTAAGGATCTGAAATGCATCAATGATAAATATCATTTCAAAACTGTTAGTGATGGAAACTATTATGTATTGGTATATAGCGTAGATGAAAAGGGCAAAAAGAATTGTTTTCATTATAATAAGTTAGGAGCTCTGAAAAAGGATCAGACAATTGATGAGTATGACTTAGGTTTATTCAACTACTACGACAATCTTGGAAAGATAATTCTTTATGTTATTGGATGTGATGATGAACCTCTGACACATACATTAACTATTGATTATTGTTTGAAAAAATCCAATTATGGAATAGCAAGTTACGAGATAAATTTAAATGAGAGAATGCCACAGCCAACGGGAATAACAGCAAAATGGTATGAAAATAATGGAAAGAAATTATGGAAAATAAGTTGGACCGATGATGGATATGGTCATACTCTCAGATATGGATATGGCCAACGTTCAATAACTTATTGCAATTGTAGTATGGCTAAAACAGAACATGAATACACTTTTTCAGATTATGTAGAAAGTGTCACTTTAAAAACATCATCATGCGATTTGAATAAATATGCTAATTCTGATGTGATAACGATTGTAAGGCCTGCAGAGAACTCAGATGATAACACATCAAAAAACATGCCTACAGATGAAAATACTGATAAAAAAGATGCATCAGGTACGGTAGGAAATAATGCTGCTAAGTTGCCAATGACAGTAACTATTGATGATATTACATACTACATTGATGTTAATGGAAATGCCTGCGCAACAAAAATCGCTTCAAAAAAGAAAGCTTCCCTGAACGTTGTTACAGTGGATGGTACAACTTATCCTGTCACATCTATAGCTAAAAATGCCTGCAAAAACAATAAGAAAATAAAATCTGTGAAGATTGGCAGTAATGTTACTTCTATAGGAAAAAATGCCTTCAGGGGTTGTAAGAAACTCAAAAAGGTCACCATAAAAGCAAACAAATCCCTGAAAATAGGTAAAGGAGCTTTCAAGAAAATTAACAAAGACGCTGTCATCAAGGTTAAAGGCGTAAAAGGTAGTAAAAAGAAAAAGCTTATAAAATCAATCAGTAAGTAATTTAACAGCATTGTGAAAAGATTACGCCATTAAATATTGACCCCTTAGGAGAATGAAAATAGTGTCACCTAAGGGGTTAAATTATTAAAAAATTTTTTTTAAATATAAAACCATCTGCGACTTTCCTGGTACATATTAGTAGGACCAAGGGAAGGAGGAAAGCAGTTTCGACAACTACAAAATCTAATGATGGGAGATATTGATAATGGATGAAAGTTTGAAGAAAGCCATAGAGGAAATGGCAAAAGGAAAAGAAGAAGGGTTTAATGCAGTTTATTCTGCAACCTACAATCATGTATATTTTCGTGCTAAGGCTTACATGAAGGATGAAGCAGACGCACAGGATCTTACTCAGATTGTATATATCGAAGCCTACAAAAACATAAAGAGCCTTCAGAATACTGAGTCTCTTTTTGGATGGTTGGACGGAATCTGCCATAACCAGGGAATGAAACTATTTAGAAAGAAAAAGGATGTACTGCCTAACGTAGACGAGGAAGGGAAGGATATTTTCGAGACTTTAGAAAGTAATGACCTTGCATCTCTTCCTGAGCTGTCAACAGATCAGAAGGAAACAAGCCGTATTATACAGGAGTTTATAGATGAGCTTCCTGAGGTTCAGAAGGCAGCGGTTATCGCATACTATTTCGATGGATTTTCAGTTGGCGAAATAGCACAGATGCAGAACTGCTCAGAGGGAACTGTAAAGAGCCGCCTGAACTATGCACGAAAATTCCTGAAGGAAAAGGTAGAAGGAACAGAAAAGAGAGATGGTATCAGACTTCATGCTGTTGCCCTACCTACAATATGGTATGCTATCAAGCTTATGTCTGAAAATACAAAGCTTTCAGCAAAGGCAGCAGGAGGCATCTATGTAGGAAGCTGTGCAGAGGTTGGGCTTGCACCTACAGCTATTACTCTTGGAAATGCAGGAGCTGGAATCTCAGCAAAGATGGTAACAACAGGAGCCGGAACAATTGCTGCTACCACTAGCGGTGCAGGTGCTGCGGCGGGAACAGCCGGGGCTATAGGAGCAACAGGGGCAGCAGTAGCTACAGGAACCGGACTTTCAATGGGAATAAAGGCATTAATAATTGCCGGTGCGGTTCTCATTGGAGGAGGCACAGGTGCAGGAGTTACATATGTAGCAGTTAATAATAATCACGAAAATGAAGCAGAGATTGTAGCTGAGGCGGATGAAAGCGAAATAGGAAATACATTGGATACCAAAGAAGGAAATGATGAATCAGAGGATAATAGAGATGAAATGCCTATAACGGATGAAAAAGAGCCTGATAACAGTTCATTGCCAGGATTACAAGAACAATTAGTTGCTACAGGTACAGTAATTCGTAATCAGGATATCTCCGAATACAGAGAAAAGCTTGAGGAACACGAGAAAAAATATGGGCAATCGTGGATGAATGAATATGGAATTAGATTTACAGAACCAGTTAAGTTACTTGTAGATGGAGATGTTGTAGAAATTAATGAAGCGTGGATACTGCCGTATACTTCTTTAGAAGATTTGGATTTTAATGAATTTGTTGGAAAAACTATTACAGCAGAAGGATGGATAGGAACTCATGTAAATTCCAAAAAAATAAGTGAGGATGTATATCAGAGTACAGATACAGGTATATATTCATACCGTCCAAATGGTGAATATGAATTCATGATTGATAAGTTAATTGACTCAACAGAAAATCCAGAAGCAAAGAATGAGGAAGAAATTGCTTTAACTGATGATGAGAAAATCCAGATAGTAGATGCTATTGCATATTTTGATTATAACAATGTATTAACTTATAACCATTATGTGAGATCTGCCCGTTGTTATGCACTTGCTATGCATATTCGTACTTCAGACAAAGAGAAGGCTTTCCCCTGGAGTAAAACAGATATACTTACGAAAGAACTTATTACAGATATATGGAAAGCTTTCGGAGTTACTATACCCAGTGATTATGATTTTAATGATGATGGAATAACACCAGATTCGGATTTCCCAGGAGAACTGGAATTGATAGACTTTAATTATGGGAGTCTGGACGTGGTAAATAACGGTGACGGAACCTACACATTGAATGGTACATACAAAATAAGCATAGAGAGTGAACCAGCTGAAACTTATCCATTTACTGCTACAGCAGTTAAAGGTGGTAATCCTGATATATTTGGAGGACTTATAATTACAGAGATAGAATCATCTGATAGCAATGAAGAAAATGATACCACTTTGTATGAGAAATTCCTTCACAATGAAGAAAGGGTGCATATTAACACAGAAAATGACCTTGGTTATTATTTTTCTTTTAAGAATTTTACAAAGCAGGATTATACTCTTGATGAAATGGTAGATACCATAATTGCATTCTATAAAGAAGATTGGATGACGGATAGAGTATCTCTTGAAAAGATAGAATATACTTATATAGATTGTGGTAATGATGGCGATAAAGAACTGGCAGTTGTAATACACACTCCCTCTGAAGAACCACTGGAAAGCTGGGAAGAATATTTAATAATAAAAAATATTAATGGTACTTTGCAGACAGTATACTCTGATGTGGCATGGACCAGAAACATTATTAATCTCAATGAGTATGGATATATAGATATATATGGAGATGGAGGTGTTGAGAATAGTGGATGGGATAAAAGTTTTATAGATGCTGAGGGTAAAAGGCATGATGTAGAAAATGCAGAAGATCTTACTGAAGATATCAAAAATGGGAAAAGTGTTGAATGGCAGATTCTTGATTAATTTAAAAATTAAAAAATTTTTTCAAAATTATAAAACCGAATCCAAAATGGTTGGTACTTATAGATATAACAACAAAAAATCATTATGGAGGAAAAAGAAATGGCAGAGAAATATTTTGATGAAAAAACATGGGAGTGGGTTATCAAGGACACAAAAAGATTATCAATGAAAATGATAACGGTGATGATGACAACAGCATTATTTATGACTACTCTTACTGGATGTTCACAAAAGAGTAATGCTTTACTTGTAGAGGATAATCCCATTATCAGCGAGGCAAGAGCTGATGGACGTGAGGATGAGGTGTATGAGCTTCGAAATGCGATTCAGGCAGAATATGAAGCAGATATGAAAAAGCGTGCCCAAAAAGAGGCGGATGAAGCAGCACAGGCTGTTGATCCTCATCCTGAATGGCTACTGGAAACAACAGATATGCATATAGGATCCAGAGAGAGTGATGGAATTGGATATGGATTAATTGTTCCTATTCCTAATAAATTTGTTGAATACACGGAAGCTCAAGGAGAAGTATATCATTCCAGGAAATCAAGAGAGGATGTAATATCAGGATTTAAATCTGTAAAATACAAAGATGTAACATGGCAGTCCAATATGGATGGAATAAAAGAAATAAAAATAGATTGCAGGCATGATGGGGGATATGAAATTTCTAATGATTATGACAAAACATTAGAGGAATTCTCAACAGATGAGATTTTAACTTTATACGGAATACAAGGACATTACAAAAAAGAACTAACAAATGTAGTTACCAGGGATGGTGTTACTTATGTTTTTGAATATCTTGATAAAAGAGAACTTAAGGAACATGGAACATATACATGTTTGGAATTCACAGTTTTGCTGCCTGACAGGGATGGTGATGTCTATAACATAACAGGAATACAGGGAGCTATTACAATAAATACTTTAAACGATGTTGAAGAAGCAACCATAGCAGCACAGGAATATATGCAGAAAGTTATGAACGAGATAACTGTTATTGAAGGGATTAATATGGATGCAGCTAAGACAATAGGAAACTAATAAGATCAAATACTAATGTGATTCGCATTTTAACAGCTACTTCATTGTGCTACAATGATGAAGTTGTATGAAAATTTTGAGGAAAAGAGGGAAAATAAGATGAAGAAAAATGTTTTACTAAAGAAGGCCGGAGCTCTGCTCCTTGCACTTTCAATGTCTGTTGCAGCATTCAGTACAGCTGCTCCTGAGGGAAAGATTATAGCAAAGGCTATAGTCGGAGGGGAATCATCAGATAAGGCTGTTGAGATACCCGCTAATTATGAATTTACAGAGTGGGCTGAGTACAAAGGTGGTAACCAGTATTATAAGTTTACTATACCGGAAGATGGTGACTTAACACTTCATGGAACTTTTTATAAATCCGGTAGTATGGCTATTAGTGTATTGAATCATGATTTCAAGGAATTTAACTGGGTACATACAGAAGGCACAGATACTGTGGCGGATGAAACAAGCATTAGGTCATTATCTGCAGGAACTTATTATATAAAAGTTAGTGATTGGTATGGTTATACAAAGGAAGCTGAAAATAAGTACAAATTTAAATTGTCATTTAAGGGATATGGAGTATCAGAAAACACAGTAGACAGTTATGAAAACCCTAAAGGATATGAAATAAATACTACTGTGACAGATTCACTTACTTCAACAGATAACGAGGATTGGTATAAGTTTAATGTTTCAAAGGAAAACAAATATGTTCTTAATTTAACAGCCTATAGTAATACTGCGGTTACTTATAGCCGCATTTATGAAGCTCTTATTTTTAACAACGACTTAACGGAAAAAAAATTGGATATCTCCGGCGCTGATAGGACAGGTGAAGTTTATTTAAATTCCGGCGTATATTATCTAAAAATTGTAGGTTCAAACGTAAAATATTCTTTCTCAATAAAAGGTGCTTCAATCGAAAAGACAAAGGTAACCAAGGTTAAGTCACCTAAAAAGAAGAAAGCAGAGGTAACTTTTAAGGCAGTAGATGGTGTAAATGGATACCAGATTGAGTATTCTACAGATAAAAACTTCAAGAAGAATGTAAAATCAAAAACCTTCAAGATTGAAAAGACACAGGATGCAGGTAACAATAAGAGAAAAATTACTATCAGTAAACTTAAGAGACATAAGAGATACTATTTCAGAATCAGAACCTACGTTGAAAACAATAATTCAAGATTCTACTCAGATTGGTCTAAAGCAAAGATGGCAAAAATCAAATAAAGGATAAGATAAACTATATGGGCTCTGAAGCAGTGATGCTTTGGAGCTCTTTTTTTATTTAAGATGAAGCAAGTCTTAAGCTCTGTTTTTGTACTATATTCAGCAATTATTGGGTATCGCGTAGCATCTGCATTTGTTAAGCTTATTTAAGTGGGGCTGTTTTGCACAATTAAAAAGCACAGCCTTCAAAATGAGAAGCGTAACAAGCATTAGACTTAAAAAAAATACTGGGAGGGACAACTATGCTAAAAGACATTTATGAATCGAATAAAGCATTGTTTGAAGATGGGGTTCAGACAGTGCTGAGAGCTCAGGAAAATCGCTACAGATCAGTGAATATCCTGAAGGGTAACATGGTTTCAAATCATAGAAGAGAATCCAGAGGTATTAGTGCCAGAGTTGGCAAGGATGGACTTTTTGGATTTGCATCCATCGCAGAATGCAGTGATGAAGCTGCCAAGAAGGTTTTGAAGGCTGCCTCCGAGAACGTTAAACTCCTGGCTCGTCATGCGGGAAGTACAGGGATTGTTCTGCCTCCTTCCTATGGAACAGGACTTATCCCTACCAATGACGACATTGTTGATGCTGAGCAGAAGCGAATAATTGAAGTTTGTCGCCAGCTGGACGATTACATTGCTCAGAAATATCCGAATCTCGAGAGCAGAAGCATATACTACAGCGAGGATTCTCAGGATAGGATCATTTATTCTTCCGACGCCTATGACGGTCATCTGGTAACTCCCAGATGCTACATCTATGTTTCCATGGGACTGAAAACGAAAGACGGTAACCCTGTAGATATGTTCAAAGCCCTTGGCGGATACGGCAGCTTTGAGGACAATTTTTCGGATATTGAACAGTACTATCCGGAGATTGAGAAGCTCTATAAAAAGGTTAAAGACAAGGCCGATGGCGTCTATGCCGAAGCGGGCTACAAGACCGTTGTACTTGGCGGAATGATGGGCGGAATGCTTGCTCACGAAGCGGTTGGACACACCGTAGAAGCTGACCTTGTTATGGGCGGCAGTGTGGCCGGCCCGAGCCTTGGGAAAAGAGTGGCATCTGACCTGGTTAATCTGGTTGACTTCGCTCACACTTTTAATGGGGAAGTGGCACCCCTTCCTGTATACCTTGACGATGAAGGCATCAAGGCTGAAGATGCTGTGCTTATTAAAGACGGCATCCTGACAGGATATATGAACAGCCGCGAGACAGCGGAGAAATACAATATGAAGCCCACAGGAAACGTAAGGGGATGGTCTTTTGCGGATGAACCTCTTATCAGAATGAGAAATACCTGCATTCTTCCCGGCGAGAACACTGTGGAAGAGCTGATTGAGTCTGTTGAAGATGGCTATTATCTCATTGATTCCGGTAACGGTCAGGCTGACCTTACAGGTGAGTTTATGTTTGGTGTGACCTGCGGTTATGAGATTAAAAACGGCAAACTGGGACGCGCACTTCTTGATACGACGGTTTCGGGTGTCGCTTTTGAGATGCTTAAAACTGTTGATATGGTTTCCAACGAAGTTGAATGGTCTTCAAGCGGCTTCTGCGGCAAAAAGCAGCAGATGGCAGTTGGTATGGGCGGACCTCATATGCGCTGCAAGATTATGATTGGCGGAAGATAATACATCGAGAATTCAAGGAGAGGACAGACATAATATGAATGAGATGAGAGAATTTGCAGATTTATTTGATGATGTACTTAAAGATAAAGAGATTAACAAATACACCTATGTCCTTGTGAAGTCTGAAAAACAGGAGCTTAACGTTGAAAACGGTGAGTTCAAGCTTTTGAGAACCGTTTTTGACTATTACACCTCTTTAACAGTTTTCGAGGATAACAAAATGGGTAGTGCCAGTGGCAATGACCTTTCCAAGGAAGCGCTTATTAAGCTGGCAGATGACGGAAAAGATTCAGCACAGTCATCTCCGGAGGACCCCTGCCACGATATCGCCCCTGATCAGGGAAAAGAAGTTTTCAGACAGGGTACTTACGAGCCTGACATGGACAAGTTCCTCAATAGAATACAGGAGTGCCTTGATGCCATAAAGAAGGAGTACCCCAAGGTGCTTGTTATGGCTGCTGTGGGTTCCTATGACAGAAGTCACTGGATTTCAAGAAACTCAAATGGAACAGAGTTCGAGGATTATTCAGGCCATTACAATTTCTATTTCGAGATCAGCGCTGGTGAAGATGACGTCAACAGTGGCATCGGTTTCGCCGGTGTTACCATGGATAATCTGGACAAGCCTTTTATGGAACTTGGCAATTTGAGACAGAGTCTTGAGGACATCAGCAACAGTATTCACACCAAGAGCCTTGAGGGCAAATTTGAGGGTACAGTTATTCTCACTCCCGGTGCGGCTTCTCAGTTCCTTAGCATGCTGATTTCCAATTATATGTCAGACCATGTGGTTATCAATGGAACCAGTCTCTGGCTTGATAAGGTGGGCGAGCAGGTTGCAAGCGATAAGCTTACAATTTCGAAGAAGCCTTTTGACGACAGAATTGTTAACGGCGAGCGTGGAACTCAGGATGGCTTTAGAGCTGAGGATGTAACTCTGATTGAAAAGGGCGTGCTGAAAACTCATAGCCTTAGCCTCTATGCTGCCAACAAGACAGGACGTCCGGTTGTTAAGAATACAGGCTGGAGCCTTGTGGTTGAACCCGGTGAAAAGGAGCTTGCTGAGATAATCAAATCCGTCGACAAGGGGCTTATCTTGGGAAGTTACTCAGGAGGAGAACCCGGAGCAAACGGCGAGTTTTCCGGCGTTGCTAAGAACAGCTTCTTAATCAAAAACGGCGAAGTTAAGTATGCCGTATCCGAGACTATGGTAAACGGTAACCTTGGCGAGATCGTTAAGAACATCCGCGATATCTCCAAGGAACTTGTCTGCGATGGCGGTTCAGTTGTTCCGTATATTGCAGTCGATGGAGTTGTTATTTCCGGAAAATAAAAGTGTGGGAGGCGTAGATGAAATCTTACGACGAGATGTATGATTTAATACTGAAAACTGCAACCGAGGATGACCGGATCCGCGCGGCAACCATGGAGGGCTCCAATGTCACCAAGGGTGCGGTTCACGATGAGTTTTCCGATTTTGATATCACATTTTTTGTATCTGACATTCGTGAGTTTACAAGGGACCACGATTACATGAAGCGCTTCGGGGATATTCTCATAATGCAGATGCCGGATGACTACTACGCCGAACCCTACGACTACAATGGCAGGTCGCGCTTTGCTTACCTCACTCAGTACAAGGATGGCAACAGAATCGATCTGACTTTTATAGACGTGAGCGAGATAGGAAAACAGGCAGAGTTTTCAGAACCTCGCACAGTGCTTGTGAATAAGGACGACTTTAAGGAGCTTGTGGAGATTACTTCCAAGGAGTGTTTTTATATTAAGAAACCCAGCGAGTTCGAGTTTTTCGGAATAGTAAATGAGTTTCGATGGATCAGCAACTATGTGACAAAGGGCCTTTGCAGGCATGAGTTCTACTATGCGCGCCGCATGATGGAAGAGTACATGATGAACATGTTCCTCAAGATGATCAACTGGAAAATCGGAATCGACAACGATTTTCAGGTCACAACCGGTGCGTGCTGCAAGTATCTTAAGAATTATCTGACTGAGGAAGAGATGACCCACTTCGAGGGGATGTTCCCCAGCGGAGATTACGAGGACATGTGGGAAAAGCTCTTTTTGATGTACGATTTCTTTGAGGAACTTTCCGTGTATGTGGCAGAGAAACTGGGATTCCCGCTTGATCTTGAGGAATCTAATAATGTTCGAGAGTTTATGGCTATGAGAAGAGCTCATAAATAACTAATAGATATGATGCAAAAAGGAATAAAAAAGTAAGAAGATAAAAAGTAAGGCTTTATTGTAAGGTGAAGAGTATGACAAAAGTAGGAGATTCAATAACAATTAACAAGACCGTGGTTAGGAACAGACTTACCATGGCACCCACAGTAAAATTCGATTATGCAGGTCCTGATGGGAAGGCAACAGACAAGCACATTCAGCACTACAAGGAGAGAGCAGAGCATGGCTGCGGCTTCATCTGCGTGGAGGCAACAGCGGTTACTCCCGGTGGAAGATTTGGAGAAAACCACATGGGTCTCTGGAACGACGACCAGATTGCTGGTCACAGACAGATTGCCAAGGTGTGCCATGACGCAGGGGCAGCAGTTATTATCCAGCTCAATCATGCGGGACTTAATTCCAATCCTGCACTTGGAGAACAGATCGCGCCTTCAGCGGTTCCCACAAGAGATGAGAATGTTCTTGCAAAAGAGATGACACTTGATGAGATCCACAAAATGCAGGAGAGCTTCGTTGATGCTGCTGTAAGAGCCAGGACTGCAGGCTATGATGGAGTTCAACTCCACGGCTGCCACAGCTATCTGATCAATCAGTTTGTTTCGAAGAAGACTAATCTCAGGACAGATGAGTACGGCGGAAGTGATGAAAACCGCGCGAGATTCGGAGCAGAGATAATTCGTAAGATCAGGGAAAAGTGCGGAGATGATTTCCTGATTTCAATCAGAACCACAGGAATCGAGCCTGATGTGAACACTGCTATCAATATTGCAGAGGAATATGTGAAGGCAGGATGCGATTATCTGCAGGTTTCCACAGGAATTGAATGGGATGATCCAACTCTTAAGGATGAGGGAAAGCCCTACAATCAGATCTGTGAGCTTGGAGTCAGATTCCATGATCACTTCAAGGGCCGCGTTCCGGTTTCCTGTGTCAACGGAATCTATGAGCCGGAACTTGCAAAGTATCTGATAGAAAATGACCTTGTTGATACAGTTGACCTTGGAAAGGCAATCCTTGCAGACCCTGCTTTTTGTGAAGCAGTGCTAAGTGGAGCACCTTTCGTAAAGTGCTTCCAGTGTCCCAACTGCCAGTATGGACCTTTCGCACCCCATAAGTGCCCCGCTGAAAAAGTGAGATTATCTGACAAATAATTAAAAATAATGCTGGTGTCTGAATACTGATTTGCTATAATGGTTTCTTAAGGGAACACCGCCTCTAAGCGGAATAATAGAAAAAAGGGGAAATCAGTATGAAAAAAGTAACGAAATATCTGTATCTATTGGCATTTGTTGTCGGTCTATGCGCTTCGGTTAAGCTTAGTGCT
This sequence comes from Butyrivibrio sp. WCD2001, assembly GCF_000424485.1. Classification (NCBI taxonomy): domain Bacteria; kingdom Bacillati; phylum Bacillota; class Clostridia; order Lachnospirales; family Lachnospiraceae; genus Butyrivibrio; species Butyrivibrio sp. WCD2001. The sequence goes on from NZ_AUJZ01000006.1 coordinate 200,469, forward strand.
TCTGCTGAAGGCAGGATGAATGTAGGGGAAGTCTATAATTCACCTTATCTCCAATATGTAATTATCAAGCAGGCTTCTGAAAAGGATGGATATAAACATACTCCCGGACAGGCTATTATCAAGGGGTTTAATCCGCAGTTCTATAAAAAGACCAAGGCTTGTGCCCTGGGAAATGGCTACTATGGCTATGTTGAGACGGTTTCGGCCGTAGGTAGAATAAGTGTACCAAGGACTCAGGAGACCTTCGATGTTGTTGGCTTTGCCCCGGGTGCATTTAAGAATTGTAAGAAGCTGCTATATGTCAACGTGAAGGATTTTGGAAGCTTTTTCTATCCGGAAGGCAGACAGGAATTTGATATTCCGGACAACTGTTTTGCAGGATGCACCGGGTTAAAATCGGTTATTTGGGGTGAGTCTAATAGCCCATACAACACTAAAACCAAGATTGGAAAGAATGCCTTCAAGGGATGCAAGTCCATGCAATCTTTCAGAGTAAATGCAAGCCTTACTTCAATTGGCAGCAGCGCATTCATGAATTGCAAAAGCCTTAAAAACTTTTACGTGTTCACCGGTGACACTGACAACGAGCAGAGCACAGTAGGTAAAAAGACATTTAAGGGTGTGAAGAAGATAACGGTGACCTACAACGTAGACAATGGTTACAATCCTAAATCTCTGGCAAAGAAAATCAAAAAAGCCGGAGCTAAAAAGGTTTACTACGTCGCTAATAATTTGAAAAGAAAACTGAAGTAAATATTTTTAATCAAATAATTAGAGGGAAATTTAAAGGGAATTAAAGGGGAGTCCGATATGAAAAATATTAAGATCAGGAGATGGGTAAGTGCCCTGGCACTTATTGTTATGTATAATGTGGGGTGAGAGTTTAAAATTATTTTGCAGTATTATTGGATAAAGGAGAATAAAATGCATTTAATTCAGTTAAAAAATGATAATGGGTGGACGCAGTCACAATGGGAGCTTACCTACAGAGTTAGTTGGGAACAGATATTAAAGGGTATAGCTTACGCATATGAGTATTATGACGGTTTTGAGATAATGGTAGACAATAAGCCCGTTGCTATTGAGAAAAAAGAGGATATTGAGAATATTCCTGAAGCCGGCAATATTTGCTTTAGAGGAATGTCAAAAGTATTAAAAGTCCCGATTATGATCACTTTATATAATCAGTTAAGTACTGTAAATGTAGCTGTAGCTCAGGCGACAGATGAGTTTAAGACCGTATCTTATGTTAATTTGAACCATTCTCTATGCCAGTACATGGACAGCCTTGAAATAAACATGCATATCTAACAGTATAACTTACTGTGGAAACAAAATGGGACGAAGGCATTACTGATCGAAGGAGCCAGACGAATCGGAAAAACAACGGTCGCTGAAGAATTCGCTCAGAATGAGTATAAGCCCTATATTCTAATCGATTTTAATAAGGCTAAGAAAAAGATAAAAGATGCCTTTGAATCCCTTGATGATCTGGATATTTTCTATCAGACACTGACGCTTGAATACAACACTAGGCTGTACCCCAGAGAATCTCTGATAATTTTTGATGAAATACAGAAATATCCAAAGGCCAGGGAGGCAATTAAGTATCTTGTAGCCGACGGAAGATATGACTACATCGAGACAGGCTCACTGATATCAATCAAAGAGAATGTTGAGAATATAACAATTCCATCAGAAGAACGAAAAATGCAGATGCATAATAAAGCAGGAGCCGGTGAGGCTCCTGTTATACGTTAAAACGAAGACAGATGATATTAAATTTTTTAAATAAAGAAGAACTGGGCACAAACGAACGCTGCCGCTGCAACCAGTACTGCTCCGGCAGTTATAACTTTATTTCTGAGTGTTGCCACGTCTGTGTATCTTCCGTTGCATTCTACGGTATCAATGATATTAGGATCGTTTTTGTCAAATTGAATAATTTTCCCCATATCAGCACCTCCATATACAAATAACACATATACTTTTGGTTTTGAAAATAATAGTCTCAAAATGTGACCAAATTGCGACGCATATATAAAAACTTTATAAAAAACGTTTAAGTTAGCATTAAATCGTATGTTAGACTATATTGAGAGGAATGAACGAAAAAAGTATAAGTATTATTTCGGGGAAGGTGAATCTGTCATGAAAAGCTTATTTTTCAATTCATTAAAAGAGGCTGTCTCGCAAGTGTATGGAAAAGATGTGGCTATAGAGAAAAAGCAGACAGTACATGGTGGGGATGCCAATGATGCTTATAAGCTGTTTCTTTCCAATGGGGAGGCTCTTTTCCTTAAAGTAAATACCATATCAAATGCTGATTTCTTCAGAGCGGAAGCGGAGGGGATTGATGCGATAAGGGCTACTCATGCAATCAGAGTTCCGCAGATTCATGCAATTGGAACGGATAATGGGTATTCATTTCTTTTGATGGAATATATAGACAGAGCCGGAGCGAGGCCGGGTTTCTGGGAAAAACTCGGCGAGAACCTTGCTGTCATGCACAAATCGGATACTGCAATTTTCCTAAATAATGGGAAGTATGGCCTTGAGAATGATAATTATATCGGAGCAGGAAAGCAGAAGAATATACCTAAAACCAGCTGGATAGAGTTCTTCTCCGAATGCAGACTAAGACCGCAGTTTGAACTTGCGGCGGGATATTTTGACAGTACCATAATAAGAAAGGCAAACAGCCTTCTGGACAATCTGGACAGATTCCTGTATGAGCCGGAGAAGCCGTCTCTTTTGCACGGAGATCTGTGGTCAGGGAACTTTATGTCGGATGAAAATGGACAGCCGATGCTTATTGATCCTGCGGTATATGTCGGTTGTAATGAAGCTGATATTGCCATGACAGAGCTTTTTGGAGGCTTTGATAGCAGGTTTTACATGGCATATTTTGCAGCGATGGGAGCTGTTCCGGGCTATGAGGAGAGGCGTGATCTGTACAATCTCTATCACCTGACAAATCATCTTAATCTGTTTGGAAGCGCATATTTGTCAGCTGTGGTGAGGACGATTGAAAGGTATAGCTAGATGGGTTACGGGGGTGACCGGATGAATATTAAGTCGTTATCTATATTTATGATATCTGCTATGATGTGTGGTCTGCTTACGAGTTGCGGCAAAACGGGGAATGATGAAGTTGTCACAGAGCCCGTAGAGATTGAAGAGGATGTATTGCCTCTTGAAGCAGTGGAAGATCCTCTTGAAGCAACAGAAGATCCTCTTGAAGCAACAGAAGATCCTCTGGGGAAGACAGAAGAACCCCAGGAGATTTCAAAAGAGCTTCAGCATGACCTTAACATTTTTTTGTCTAATTTTTCAGAGCAGGGGTATAACTGCGCTGGCTACGATCCTGCGGAATGGGCACATTTTACTCTGGTGTGGAAAATCTTAAATGATCCATCCGGTCTGAAATATGAGAATGATCGCACCTGGATTGACCAGAGTAGCGTAAATAATATACTTGGCAGGTATTTCGGAAGCAACCTGGAGGAAGGGGATTTCTTCGGCGCGGGAGATAATAATCCATATAATGGCACTATAGAGATAAGCGAGGACAATATAGCCTGGTATACAGAGCCTTCAGTTGATGGGGAAACCTATCTGGGAAATGCATTTACTGTGGTGACAGGCCTTCAGAGAATCCCGGGCGATTACTATGATTTTTTGCGCACAGAGTTCACTATTTATGCCGTAAATGATATGGAATACGAGGATTACGGAGTAAGTACTACATATTATTCTCTTACTGCAGCTGAAGCAGATAAGCTTGCCGATGAGGGCAGGATAATACCTAAAGCGACAGGCGTTGCAATCATAGATGATGTGGTCTCAAATGGCTATGGTGACAGCTATTGGCTTGACGACTATAACATATTAGAATGAACTAAATTATAAATAAGAAAAATAAGTGTGTAACAGGTTCAAATAAGTGTATTTGGGCCTGTTTCCTTATAAGCATAATTCCTGATCAAAAAGTACAAAGGTGAATTTACTCCGATTGAAGTAAGTCGTGAAATAGGTGTGACCAATAAAACAGTGATTAACAGATTATCTGTTCTAGCCAAACATGGTTTTGTGGAGCCTTTGATGGTAAATCAGCGAATCAGATCCTACAAACTGAGTGATCTCGCAAGAAACAATGAGAAGATAATAAAGAAAAAGGTTTAAATGGAACAAAGAAATGTATTGGAAGCTCCGACCAAAAAGATGTATGTTTTTGAAAACTCAGCACATAGTCCTATATATGAAGAGTATGATGAAGCAAAAAGAGTTCTTGAAGAAATAAAGAATTAGCCTTCAGGATAATTCAATAAGCGAAAGTGATGCTACTTTTCAAGAATATCAAGAACGCTTAGGGCTATCTTTTCAGAATTACGAATTATGGCTTCAAGGCTTTCCCTGGATTCTTCATCGTATTCTTTCTCCATGAGAAGATCTGCGTTTCCTCTGATGACTGTAAGAGGAGTCTTGAGGTCATGGGCTATCTGAGCCATCTGAGCCTTTGAATCCTGTTCTTTTTTCCAATTATCTTCCATGGTGGCAACAAGCTCTTTTTGCATGCTGTCAGTTGCAATGTTTATCTGATCCAGCTCGTAAATGCCTGTGTTTATCGGTGATACGCTAAGATCCTGGCTCTTCAGACTCTCTGTATAATCAAATACTTTTCTAAGGCTACTCTTAATCTTTTTGATCAGAACAACAGTTGGGATCAGCACTTCCAATAGGTATGCAAGGGCAAAGGTAAAAAGAATCAGGTACTCATGAGGTGCACTTACGCAGTAGTGAATAAATGCACTTTCATCGGCGGCGTCCATACGCAGATAAACATCTTTTCCGTGAAGCAACCTGCCATTCTCAGGACTTGACTCTCTGGCGAATTTACGAAGCGCCTTCTCCTTAGAAGATGACACCTTCACAAAGATTTCTTCTCCATCAGTTGAAACCACGATAATATCTGCCCCTTCTGGGAAAAGAGCTGTGTTTATCTCACCACTTTCCTGACAATCATGAATCCAGGCTTCCACTGCTTTTTCTACATTATCTGCGGCAAAAGAGCTTTCTCTATTTAGGAAGAAAGCAATAATGAGTGCAACAAGAGTAGTAAAGCCAATTAACACGCTGACAACTGCAATATAGATGCTGATCATGCGGCTTATAGTCATGCTTCTTTTTTCCATCTGTAACCTATTCCCCATACTGTTTCAATAACGCTTCCTGCGGCAGACAGCTTTCTTCTAAGATTTTTGATGTGTTCAGTTACTGCTGATTCATCGCCATCCTTATCAAAACCATAGATCTTTTCATAAATTTGTTCCTTGGAAAAGACCTGCCCCTTGTTCCGCACAAGGAGCATAGCGATGTCGAATTCGCTTTTGGTAAGAGATAGCTCTTTTCCATTAACCTGCACAAGTCTGGAGTCAGGATAAATACTGATGCTTCCATCCTTGATGCAGGCGCTGTGATCGCGCTTATCACGTCTTATGTGGGCGGCAACCCTGGCTCTAAGCTCGGCGACGGCAAAGGGCTTTCTGATATAATCGTCAGCACCAATAGACAGGCCATAGATAACGTCTTCCTCAAGGGCCTTGGCACTTAAGAAGATGATGGGAGCGTCTGTCTTGTCGCGAATCCTGGTTAAAAGAGAATATCCATCTTCACCGGGCATCATCACATCCGTGATCAGGAGATCATAGTCTGCGAGGTTATCCGGGACCTCTTCAAAGGGCCTATGTACTGTTGTTACTTCATAATCTGAAGAAAGAGCCCTCTTTATTAGTATCAGTATGTCTTTTTCGTCATCAATAACTAGTAATTTCATCAGAATTGTTCCCATCAGCTTATATGTTTCTTAATCAAAATAATGAATAGGCAATAAGAGATATGCCATACAAAACGTAGATGTGGGCTGGGTAAAAGAGGTAAAATAACCTTGAATTCCCATGGCCACGCTGTCCATTATAGCAGAGCATGAATATAGCTGAAAAGGCTGACATCCATTCATAGGCTTCAAATATAAGAGTGTGAACATTAAATGATCCAATAGAAAGTGTCACAAGTCCAATTCCGTACAAGAGCTCAAAGATAACGTATGCATAGATTCTTGCGTTCTTGTTTTTGCAAAAGCTAAACAGATATAGGATCACACCTTCAATAAGTGTAAGAATTCCGCCATCTTCAATCATGATATGAAGAGGAAGGATTGTGAAGTTGATAAGGCTTGCAAAAAGATTAACTGTAAGGTTATCCGCAAACGGCATATATACAAAGTATATAAAGAGATATGGCAATATAACCGGGATTACCACAGCCATGATTCCAATGAAGTATTTCTTTTGCCTAATCCAATCAATTCCCATAAGTACTACTAGAAGTACCACAAAGCTTGAAAGCATAGCGTTTGCAGGCATGAAGCCATCTCCTCTGACTGCAAAGTTAAGTACATTGTAGAAGCCAAATCGTATGAGACCCATGATTATTGAGATAGAGTAGATCTTGAGAAAATATCTTTTTTTGTTGTGGGTGTGGATGAAACCTTCTATGAGGCAGAACAGGAATAAAGGAGCTGCCAGTCTACCGAGCCATGAGAACCAAATGGGTATCATGCCTGTGAATTCGAAGAAGTAGTGAATGTGGTCTAACACCATAAATACAAGGGCCAGGTACTTAAGTTCAAAGCCTGTGAGACCGTTTTTAAGTAAGTTTTTCATTGTGAGTTCCTCCCGTATAAGGCGTAAAGCCTTTGTTTTTCCGCATTTCTTTTGTCTATGGTTAGAAGGATATCAGGCAATTATAAGGAATTTATAAGGATATTCAAAATAATAGAGCTATAGAATTGTATTCCAAAATATTAAAGCTTCCGGATCTAAACTTATAGTTTGGGATTCGGAAGTTTTTATTTTGAGTTTTCGTTTCGCAAATTTAAAAATTGATTAAATTTGCGAAATGAAATACAATTAGATAAAGGCGGTGAAATTGCGATGAAACTTATAAAAAGAGACTATTATCTAAATAAACTTTTATCGGTAAAGGATGTTCCGGATATAAAAGTTATAACAGGGGTAAGAAGAAGCGGTAAATCCAAATTGATGGATGCTTTCATAGATTTGATATCTGCTGATGATAAGGCTAATATTGTCCGAATTAAGCTGAACTTAAAGAAGTTCGAGAAACTGTTGGATGCGGACAAGCTTTATGACTACATAGAGCAACAGTATGCCCGCGATAAAACAAATTATCTTTTTATTGACGAAATACAGCTATGTGAAGACTTTGAACGTGTGATCAATAGCATTTACGAAGAAGAAATCTATGATATTTATCTTACCGGTTCAAATGCATTTCTTTTATCGAGTGATTTGGCTACGTTGTTTGGTGGAAGAGTTTATGAGATAAGTTTATACCCATTTTCCTTTAAGGAATATCTTATGTACTATCCATCAAATGATATAGATGAAGCCTTTGATTCTTATGTAAAGAAAGGTGGAATGGCTGGTTCATATCTTTATAAAACGGAGGAAGATGCCAGACAATATGTTAATGGTATCTATAGGACCACTATTACAAAGGATATTGTAAGAAAATTCAAGATAGAAAACGAAGATCTTTTGATAATGATTGGAAATTATCTTATGGATAACGTTGGCAATCAGACTTCGATAAGAAATGTGGCATCCAAACTAACATCTGGCACCTACAAAACTAATGATAAGACGGTAGGGGCGTATATGAATTATTTCTGTCGATCCTTCCTTTTTTATCCTATACAGCGGTATGACATAAAGGGGAAAAGATATCTGGAATCAGATAAGAAGTACTACCTGTCCGATTTGGCTTTCCGTTTTTCTGAGATAGGAACAAAAAATGCTGATTATGGGCATCTCTACGAAAACATTGTTGCAATAGAACTTCTAAGACGCGGATACGAAGTATATGTAGGTAAACTATATGAAAAGGAAGTAGATTTTGTCGCAATCAAAGAAGGCGAAAAGGTCTACATTCAGGTAACTGATGATATATCCAGAGAAGATACTTTTAAGCGAGAGGTTTCATCGCTTTTAGGGATTAAGGATGCTTATCCGAAGATGCTGATAGCCAGAACAAAACATGAGGAAAGTCAGCATGAAGGAATAAGGATTATCGATATCGCCAGATGGCTTTCCGATTCGCAAAAATAATATTTTTTTAAATTTGCGAAATGAACACAAATGCGGATAGTCGATTATATCCGGACATAGCCTCAAACAACTTACGCAACCCAACATAACAGATTGCACATTCATTGAAACGACGACCAGTGATCATTCGATACACGAAGTACATAAAGATGTATATATTGATGCGTTAAATTCATTGCTCAGATAATTATTATAGAGGGAGTATGGAAAAATGTGTGAGTTGTGGGATGTATACACAATAGACAGAAAATTGACCGGAAAGACTTGTATACGTGGGGAGCAGGGAAATTTATCAAAAGATGAATTCCACCTGTGGGTAATGATTTGGATAAAAAATCCAAAGACCGGAAAATATCTGATGTCGCAGAGAACAGCCGATAAAGACACGGATCCACTTAAATGGGAAACGGTTGCGGGACATTCTATATCAGGTGAAACCAGCCTTGATGCAGCGCTTCGAGAAGTATATGAGGAAGTTGGAATTAAACTGGATCCTGAGGATGCAAGAATTGTAGCGACAAAAGTGACTACGAGCTTTGACGGACAGCGTCATAACTGGATACGTGATTCATACTATTTTGAGACAACACAGGAGCCGGATTTGAAAAAGGCCACAACCCAAGAGGTTATTCAAACGAAGTGGCTTTCTTTTGATGAATTCAAAGAAATGTATGAAAAAGGTGAATGCTGCCTCAATATGGGAGATCTTTATGGTTTTGAGTTAAACCCTGTACCGGATCATGAATATCAGAATGTCATCGGTCAGATAGTCAGAGGAAAAATTGATCGCCCAATGGGAAGTTACCACCCGCGTCACAAAAATTTGTACTACCCGGTCAACTATGGTTATGTTGATGGAGTAATCGGAGGTGACGGAGAAGAACAGGATATATATCTCCTGGGCGAAAGCTCGGCAGTTAAAGAATTCATAGGAAAAGTAATTGCTGTGTATCACAGATATGATGACAGTGAAAATAAATGGATTGTAATTCCTTGCGATGAAAATGGCAATGTGCCGGACAATATCAGGATTCCGAATAAAGATGAAATCTACGCACAGATTGCCTTTCAAGAGCAGTTTTATAATGGGGTTTTGGTGGAGGATAAAAATCATGGGATTATCGATGGAGCCTGCCGAAAATAGAGTAAATATGAAAACAATTACTAATGAACAGGCAAGACAATTTATTCTTTTAAAACAGGGATTGATAGGAACATATCGGTTTATCGGAAAAGATGGAGCATATGAGTATGTGCGCCAGGCAGGCTGCATACAGTATGATCCTGTAGATGTTTGCGGAAAAAATGCAGAGCTGACCTTGCAGTCCAGAGTTAAAGGATTTAAGAAATCTATGTTGCAGGATCTTTTGTATAAAGACCGCAAACTTGTGGACTATGCGGACAAAGAGTTATCCATATGGCCGACGGAAGACTGGCCTTATTTTTCTTCTTATAGGGATAGGAGCCATGAACTGGGAGAAACCTTTGAAGGGCTGGATGAACTTAAGGAGCAGGCGATATACTACATAGAGGAGCACGGCCCTGTGTCCAGCGATACTCTGCCTATTGAGGGAGAGATATTTTGGCATTCTTCAATGCATTGGAGTGGTAATTGGCATAAAAAGTCCCAGGCTGCAAGATCTGTACTGGAGCAGTTATATACAGACGGTGAACTTGTTATACACCACAAAAAGGGAAGTCGAAAGTACTATGATCTGGCCAAAAGACATATACCGGAGACAATTCTTAATGCAGATAATCCCTGTAAAAATGAAGACGATTTTATCGCGTGGCGTGTTCTTCGCAGAATCGGTGCGGTAGGTCTTTTGTGGGATAAAAACAGTACAGCACTTCTTGGAATAAACATAAATGCCGAGAAACGTAAAGGGATACTTGATAGGCTGATAACTGAGGGGGAAATAGTTCCGGTAATTGTGGAAGGTTTTAAGCCGCTATTTCATTACCGCGTAGAAGATGAAGAGCTGATGAAGCAGGTGCTTCAAGGAGATGCTGATCTTAAGCCCCGAATGTCTTTCATAGCTCCGCTTGATCCGCTGATGTGGGACAAAGCGCTTATAAAGGCTTTGTGGGATTTTCAGTATTCCTGGGAAATATATACTCCGGCTGTGAAAAGGAAATATGGCTATTACACATTGCCTATCCTCTACGGAGATAAGTTTGTAGGGCGTATCGAAGCCATACCGGATCGCAAAGAGGAAATTTTGAGAGTCAAAGGACTATGGTGGGAAGACGGAATCCGTCAGACGAAAAAGCTTAGTGCTGCGTTGGAGCGTACACTAAAGAATTTTGCGAAGTTCAATGATTGTATACTGGGAGAGTAAGGAGAACTGATCAAGATGGAGACTGGCGTATGGATGGGGCAATACGTTCGCATGTAATGATCTTCAAAGAAACGTGATTATAAGTGTGAAACAGGCTCAAATAAGTGTATTTGGGCCTGTTTCATTATAAGTATGATAGGATGATTCCGAAAAATCAAAGAGAAATAGGAGCAGTATTATGTTTTGGGATAAGATTTCACCTTTATATGATTTGTTTGAGAATGTATATAACGGAAAGGTTTATTCCGGAACCGGAAAGAAGGTTGCTGAATTTATCGACCCTTCTGATGAAGTTCTGGAATGTGCATGTGGAACAGGAGCAATCAGCATGTATATAGCGCAGAAGTGCAGGAAGCTGGTTGCGACTGACTGTGCTTCAGGAATGCTTAGGCAGGCATCAAAGAAATGCCGAAAATATTCGAACGTGCTATTCAAAAAAGCAGATATTACGAACATAAAGTGTAAGGATAGTCAGTTTGATAAAGTGGTGGCGGGAAATGTGATTCATCTGTTGCCGGAACCGGAGAAGGCATTGCGGGAATTGGAGCGTGTTGTTAAGCCGGGAGGAAAAGTCATAATTCCCACGTATATAAATATGTCCAAGGGAACGGGAACTGCGGCAGTAAAGGTCATTACGCTTCTTGGAGCAGATTTTAAGAGACAGTTTGATCTGGATTCCTACAAGCAATTTTTTGCAGACATGAGATATACAGAAGTTGAGTATTATGTGGTGGATGGGCGTATGCCTTGCGCCATAGCGGTAATCACAAAAAGGGTATAAGGAAGTTCATGGCCTAAGGCTTCACTATATAGCTTCGGTAAAAATTCCGGAGCTTTTTTCGTGCATAAAGAGTTGACAAAAAATAAGTAATATATTACATTGTTTATATAGGTAATATATTACATAATATAAAAGGAGTTCACATGAATTACGATGAAGTGATGAATATCGAAAAAGTAAATTTTGGAGATATGCCTCCACAGCCATTTTTACTTGGATTACTCAGCGCGTTTGATAACAGATATCAGGCTGCAGCTGATGCATATTTCAAGGAGATTACCTGGAAACAGTTCTTTGCCATAATTTGTATCAACCTTTGCAAGGAACCTCCGACACTGAATGAGCTTTCTGATGTAATGGGCAGCTCTCATCAGAATGTGAAGCAGATTCTGCTAAAGCTTGAGAAAAAAGGCTTTGTCACAGCTGTTCCCGATGAAAAAGACAAGCGAAAGCAGCGGATATTTGTCACAGATAAATGCAGGGCCTTTTTGGAACAGAATGACAATAACGGTCAGCAGAGCCAGTACATCATTGGACGCATTTTTGCTGGGATCGATGAAAAGAGCCTGCAAACTACCATACAAACTATCATGAAAATGGAAAGGAACTTGAGCGAATTATGAAAACACTGATCATTTACACATCACAGACAGGTTTTACCAAAAGATACGCAGAGTGGCTTGCAGAGAGAATGAGTGGAGATCTGCTTGACCTTAAAAATGCGCAGAAGAAGAGTGCAGATTATTTCAAGGACTATGATGCAATCTGCTACGGCGGTTGGGCAATGGCAGGAAATATTGTAAAATGTAAGTGGTTTCTTGAAAAAGCTGTTAACTGGAAGAACAAGCGCCTGGCTATGTTCTGCGTAGGTGGCAGTCCTAATGACAATCCGGATGTAGAGGTTTTTCTTCAGAATGCTCTTACAGATGAGCAGAAGAAGTATATTAGAGTATTCTATTGTCAGGGAGGCTTTGACTATGAAAAAATGAAGCCCCAATACAAGCTTGCCATGAAGATGTTTGTATCAGTTCTGAAGAACAAGAAAAATGCTACTGAAAAAGAAAAGGGAATGGCCGAGAAATGTGCTTCATCCTACGACATCTCTGATGTCAAATATATAGAACCTATAGTGGATTATCTTGGAGAGGCGGAGAAAAACTATGAAAAAGTGGTATGATGAAGAATATGAATTTACTGTAGAGGTAACAGGTTTTTTACATGGAGATCATACAGAGAGATATTGCCGTAACGGTGAAGAAATCGGCGATGTTTACAGGTGTACCTATGGATGCCCGGTAAATGCGGACGGCTGCGTGATCTTCAAACTGACGGCAAAACCATTGGGAAATGAAAACTTTCACACGGGTGGCTTTTATGACTACCCGGATGAAACGCTAAAATAAAGGGGGAAAGGCTAAGATAATAATGATTGTGGAGATAAAAGATCCAAATGAAAAACAAGCTATCGCAAGGAAAGTTCTGGAGGCTCTTACTGACTGGTTTGGCGTAGAAGAGAGCAGAGAGGAATATATTTCCGGAAGTGCCGATTGGACGTTTTTTGCAGCAAAGGAAGATGATGAATATGTGGGATTTCTTTGCCTAAAAGAAACAGGAAAGGCCACTGTCGAACTGGCTGTTATGGGAGTTTTACAGGATCATCACAGAAGCGGCCTTGGCAGGCAGCTCGTAGAAAGGGCTAAAGAAACCGCAAGATTACAGGGCTATGAATTCATGCAGGTCAAGACTGTGAAGATGGGAATGTATGAGGACTATGACAGGACTAATCTCTTTTACATAAGCTGTGGTTTCAAGGAATTGGAAGTATTCCCTCTCCTATGGGATGAGGCAAATCCCTGTCAGATATATGTGATGTCTTTGAAATAATTTTCAGAATTTAGTATAATACTCATTGTGACTTCAGACAATTATAGGCGGTAAGTTTAAAGACTTGCCGTCTTTTTCTTAACATGGAAATCATACTATGGGGATTGCATTATGGCTGACTTTACATGGTTTAAGGATTCTGTTCCTGACCAGTTACCGGTAAAACAGGTTTATGGAATAGCATTTTCAGCAGATAACCGGGTTGTCTTGAGAATTGAGGATGGAAAATACAAATTGACCGGTGGAAAGCCTGAAAATGCTGAAACTTTTGAAGAGACATTGAAACGGGAATATATTGAAGAATTGAATATTGAACTGGAAGACATCCATTACCTTAAGTATTCTGATCGTGCAGGTAATGAAATGATTGATGATGCGGTACAACTTGCACAAGTATGCTATTTCAAAAAATAAAAGATAGTATCTCTGTATGCTATTTTTGAAAAATATATAGGGAAAGATTTGGGAGGATTATGGCAAATAGTTTATTTGTAGAGGGATTGATAGAGAATAACACAGGCAAACTTATAGAAGCTCCTAAGAGTGATCTGCATAACCATTCAACTAAGGGATGCACTCTTAAGTGGGTTGAAGAGCGGACGGGCCATTCTTTTCCCGCCCCTCCGGAAACCTTTGATGGTCTTGAGGGTATGCAGAACTGGTTCACTACCTATGTCAAACCCTTTTGCTCAGGAGATGAAGGCATAGTCTTTAGATGGGAGGGGGCGTTTGCTGAAGCCGGGCGCAACAATATTAAAAGACTTGCAATGAATTTCGGGGCTACGGAGATTGAACTTGTAGGAGGAATTGATAAATTCAGGGAACTGATTCAGGGTTTTCACATGAAATACTGTCCGGAAACAGTTTTTGAACCGGAACTTACCTATATATCAGCCTGCGATATCGATTCTGCGACAGATTCAATTGATGAGTATATAAAGACCGGATTCTTTAAGTCACTCGATGTCTGCGGCGGCGAGAATATTCGACCATTTGAAGCTTTTATTCCCCTGTATCGAAAAGCTGAACAATACGGGCTTACTAAGATAATACATGTTGGCGAGTCGGGATCTGCAGATGATGTAAGGAAAGCAGTTGAAGTGCTGGGACTTGATGAAGTTCATCACGGGATTGGCGCTGCCACATCAAAAGATACCATGCGATTTTTGGCGGATAATCACATACAGCTCAATGTTTGTCCGTCGAGCAATGTGATGCTTCGCTATGTCAAAGACTATGAGCATCATCCAATAAAGACGCTGGTTGAAAATGGCGTTGAGGTGACAATCAATACCGATGATCTTCTGATTTTCAATAGCTCTATAGAGAATGAATATCTCAAGCTTTACAAGGCAGGAACTCTATCGGCGGAGCAGTTGGAAGAGATAAGACTCAGAGGATTGAACGGAAAAAGGGAACTACTGTGAAGATATATTCCAGTATAAAATTACTATCTAAGGAGAAAAAATGGCAAAAAGACGATCTGTTGATCCTAAATATTCTATGTGTGTTCAGCCTTCTTTTATTATTGGCACGAATAACGAGGATGGTTCTGAAAACTTTGCTCCTATCACCTGGGCAAGTGCAACTCATGAAGATGGCGACCAATATTTATTTGTTATAAGTATGGCAGGAACTAAGATGACTAAGAAAAACGTTCTAAGAACCGGAGTTTTTAGTGCAAACCTTGTCAGCATAGATATGCTGTCGCTTATGGATTATTTTGGTTCTAAACATGCCAAAGATGGCGCTAAAAATGATATTTCCTATGAGGTTGTGAGGGGAGAGGTGTTGGATGTTCCTGTATTGAATGAAAGCCGATGGGTGTATGAATGTGAGGTTGCAAGAACTGTCGAGACTGGAGATTCAACTACTTTCTTTTGTCATATCCGCAATATACAGATGGATGAAAGACTTGAATGTGAAGATATATTTGACATTGATCTTACGGTACTGGATCCAGTCATCTATTCTGGAAAGTATCATAGCATTGGTAAAACGCTTGGAAAGATTGGAGATTTTGTACAGTAACATATAAATTTTCGTTTTTGAAGATAAGAAACTTTGAGGGATGTGTGATGAACAATACCTTTATCGAGATGAAATTCTTTCAGGTAAAACCTGATAAACTTGAGCAATTAGAATCTATGATTGAGGAAATGGCCACAAATCAGCTTAAATGTGAAGGCTGCATATAAGTTGGATGGAGCTATATGTATGGCTAAGATGCTGGACTAACAATTTCTTTCGGTAGATTGGTCTTCCGGGCATTTTCCGGAAAAACTTGTTGTAGCCATGAAGAAAAATATTAGTGTAGAACAGGAGCAAATAAATGTATGAAAGTATTGCTTTTTTGTTGTAAGGGATTTGAAACCATGGAGTTTGCACCGTTTGTCGATGTGATGGGATGGGCGAGAAATGATTATGGTTTAGCGACTGAAGTCATTACTGCCGGTTTTTCTAAGACTGTTGTAGCTACATTCGGAATTCCGATTTTGGTTGATAAGACCTATGATGAGATAGATGTTTCCGAATATGATGCCCTGGCTATCCCCGGTGGATTTGAAGAATTCGGTTTTTATGAAGATGCGTATGATGAAAGATTTTTAAATCTCATACAAGAGTTTGACCGTTCTCATAAATTTATCGCTTCTATCTGTGTAGGAGCTCTTCCGATTGGAGCAAGTGGAATACTTAAGGGAAGAAAAGCTACAACATATCATTTGGGAGATGGTAGAAGGCAGAAGCAGCTTGCAGAATTCGGAGCAGAGGTGATACCCGATCAGAGTGTTGTGATTGATGAAAATGTAATAACCAGTTTTTGTCCTGAAACAGCTTCTCATGTTGCAATTGCCTTATTAGGCATGCTTGTGGGAAGTGAAAGGGCACAGATTGTTGCAAAGGCAATGGGATATTAACTTCCAGTTGAATTTTTATAGACGATGACAAATCGAGATTTTTCGCTACATCTTTTGGTTTATGTATAATAGGGATTGAAGGGAATATGGGAACAAAAGTGTGAACAAATAATACATAGGCTGGAGGTTAGCTTTGAAACTGTATAGAAAGATAGAGACGGGCGCGAGAACTTACAATTATTTCTGCCCTGTTTTTGTCGGTGACAGACTAATATATTTTGTTTTGAATAATGATTCCGCATTCATCAGGTGCGAGGACGTAGTCGAAGGCGATGTTGTCTGGGAGTATTTTGTTAATGATGCTTTTACGAGCAGATGCGTCCAGCAGCTGTACGGTGGAATTGTGTGGCAGAATAGAATTATATTTGCAACCGAGCGGATGATTTTGTCGCTTGATCTTAAGACCGGCACTGAACAATCAGAAATGAAAGTTTTGACAGATAAACCAGACCTATCTGTTGTGGGAAACAATCTTTTTGTTACAAGTGGTAATGAGATAATCAAGATTGACCTTGTTAAGGGCAAAATAATAAAAAGGAAGAAATATAGGGTCAAGTGGCTTGTGGGACCGGTTCTGGAAGATGACGGAAAGCTGTATGTTGCCACGTCGAATTCCAAGATTCTCAGAATCAGCAACGACGATTTAACGGAGACGCTTAATTATAAGTACCCCGGAACTTGGAGCGTGGGCGTGCCTGCGGGAATAGTTGGTGACAGAATCGTGGGCTCTTCATATTCGCAGTATGTGATTTGCTTTGATAAGAATACAGGTGAACCATTATGGCAAAAGAAAAAGAAGGCCGGTTCGGAACCCTCTCAAGTGATTGATGCCGATAAGGGAATCATCTATAGTTGCGAAAATATTAACAACAAACATATTACTGCTTTGCGGATCAGTGACGGTAAAAAGCTGTGGGATAAAGAAGCCGAAATATGGGGAATTACCGATATTGATTCCAAATCTATGGCAGGATTCCTAAAGTCCGATAACGGTGATTATGAATTTGTACAGATAGATAAAAAGACCGGAGAACTCATTGCGGCCCAAGACATTCCCAAAATGCACAAGAACTTGGAAGACCCGTTTCGCAGTTATAGTATGCCGATGGAAATAGTGCACTCAGACCAATTTGTGGCCTTTGTCTGTGGGACAGGTGACATCTATCAAATACAATGGTGAAAGATTGGATATGGATAAACAACAAATGATAAAAGGACTATTCTTCGATTTTGATGGTGTTATCGACAAGAAGATGCTTCAGTATATAAAGGATAGGCGTGACAACTATCTAATTGGAATGATAACCGACAATAAAGCTGATAGATTAAAAACCATTGTAAACAACAACGAACTTAAGGACCTGTTTAATGTGATAATAATTTCGGCAGATGTTCATAGTAGAAAATCTGAGAGAAAAATATTTGAAGAGGCCTTAAAACAGTCCGGTCTTAAGGCAGAAGAGTGCATATTTATTGATAATACAGCGTCCAATTTGAAGATACCTTCTGAAATGGGATTTACTACAATATATTTTGACGATGAAAAAAGAGATTATAGTAGCTTGTATTGTTTTTGATTTATCTATATTCCAGTAGGATAATCAACCAAGAAGAAAAGGATTAATAAAGTCATATGATGAAAAAAGATCTTTTAATCAAAGCGGCACAGCTTTACGGATTCGATACTGCCTCTGCCAAGGAAGTCCCAGGGCATGAAGGCGGAAGGAATCTGGTATTTATGATTGGAAATGATTCGGTCCTCAGAGTGTCTTCTCTTTCAGATAGAAGCATTAAGGATTATGAGGCGGAAATCGAGTATGTACATTATCTTTCTGAAGGTGGAGCCAGCGTGGCAGAATCAATTCCCTCAGGGAAAGGTAACCGTATTGAAATTATCGATGGGATGGCAGTGACCATGTTTGAGGCTGCAAAAGGTGATCAGATAGCCGATCATGCTTACCGGTATATTGATGGAGTTCCGATAGATGAGTACTTCTATCTTACCGGCAAGGTTTTAGGGAAAATACATGCTCTTTCAAAGAACTACAGCCCGATTCATAAGCGTTTTGATTTCTTCGAGAAGTACAACGAAGACTATTTCGAGAGCCTTATCCCGGATGATTTCTTTTGTTTACATATGAAGATGGGACGTCGGATTAAAGACAGACTGCATGAATTTCTGGAGGAACTGCGCAGACTTCCGCGGAACTCCGAAAACTATGGAATGGTTCACTTTGACTATAGCGATGGAAACTATAACATTGAGTATGATACAGGGAAAATCAATGTATTTGATTTTGATAACTGCCGTACTTGCTGGTATTTATATGATATTGCCAATTTATGGTCCCATGGTCTTGGGTGGATTGCCTGGAATGAAGACGCAGATGAAAGACGGGCATATATGGAAAAATATATGCAGACAGTCATTAATGGATACCGGACTGAGTGTACCATAACCGATGAAGAACTTGAGCATCTGGAAATGATGGTCAATACAGTATTGATGGAAAATATCATTGATGTCTTTGAGGTAAAGAAGGCTTCCGGCGAAGAATTCGTTTTCGATGAGGAAGAAAGCTACAATGTGAAGTGCCTTGTGGAGGGGCTTAGCTGGTTTGGCTTCTACAGTGATATTTTTGATAACGAATCACCTTTTGAGGTAGAGATATAAAATTGCAGTAAAACTTACCATTGAAGAAGTTTTAATGAAGAGGTGAGTATGACAAAAGTATTCTTTGTAAGGCATGCAGAACCTAATTATGATAATCATGATGACAGAATTCGTGAGTTGAGTCCTCGTGGAATGGAAGATAGGAAAAAGGTTACTGCTTTTTTGGCTGATAAAAATATAGATATAGTTATTTCGAGTCCATTTAAGAGAGCCGTTGATACTGTTCAGGATTTTGCAGATAAGAATGGACTGACTGTTGAAATAGTTGAGGACTTTAGAGAAAGAAAAGTTGATAGTGGTTGGATAGAAGACTTTGCCTCTTTTTCCAAAAAGCAATGGAGCAATTACTCTTTCAAGTTATCAGATGGCGAATGTCTTAGGGAAGTTCAAGATAGAAATATAGCAGCCCTTGATAATGTTCTGAAGAAGTATCCAGGAAAAAATATAGTAGTTGGAAGTCATGGCACAGCATTAAGTACCATTATAAATTATTATGATAAATCTTTTGGCTATGATGATTTTGAGAATATTAGATTTCTGATGCCATGGATTGTGGAGTTTAGTTTTGATGAGCTAGGAAATTGTACGGACATCAAACGGCATTCTCTGTGATAAGTATAAGTGTACTAAGGTTGGGGACGGAGTTAGTGGCTCATTTCATTAAATTCCATTTTATGGAGAAAGTATGAAAAAGGTATTTAGTAAGGTTTTTGTAGGAATAGGAATTACGATAGTATCGATTCCTGTCCTACTTTTAGCTCTTTTTGTAGTAATAGAGGTAGTTGGATTTATGGCAACACTTCCGGAACAAGTAACTATGTTGAATGTGAATCCAAGGTCACATTTAATTCAAATTTGCCTGAGGATGAGGTGAACAGCATATTTGAGGCACAATATGAGTATTATGCGTTGGAAAAGAAGGATGGGAGTTATACTATGACTATATATGGTGATGCACCTTTCCCAGACAACATTGAAGGGCATTAAAGGAAACAATATATTCCAGTTTTATTTACGACAACAAATTGGTGGCTTGGTAGAATGATCATAATATATAAAATCCTGAGAGAAATCATTTGGCTGTTTGTGTGGGTAACAGTTGCAGATATTATTTTATTTGGACTTCCAATCCTCAAAATAGTCAGAAAGTGTAAGTATAAGGAATACCTAATTGATGCTGCAAACAGATTGGAGTATCAGCAGGGGAGTGAATGTAGCGGCTATTCAACAGCATTTGTTTTCAGGCATCTTGGAATCGACATAGACGGACTTTCTGCGTATAAGCAGATTCCTTTCAAACTTTTGAGAGGCAGCGTTTCGGGAATGGGCATAGTTCTTTTGTGCCTAAAATATAATGTGAGAGTATTGCTTCGGATAGGGAATGTTGAGGCGCTAAAGGATTTAGTATCAAAAGGTGTTCCGGTTGTGGTTCTTACCAGGACAGGCGTTGGCTCAAGATGGCTTCACTACATAACAGTAGTGGGATTTGATGAGGAATACATCTATACAGTGGATTCGATGGAAGAGCACGTGAATAGCGAAAATACGCCATATAATCGTAAAATCTCTATATCTGATTTTAAGAAGATATGGATGACAAGTAAGATATACCAACCGCTTATGTTTAATTTGTTTTTTGAAATGAAGAGATAAGCGATTTTGGGGGACGCAGACAGGATTATATTTCAGGATAAAATGGTATATGTAAAGGAGACTAAAAATGAGCACAGGTGAATTAATAGTATCAATAATTGTTTTCATGATTGCCATAGCATTAATATTTTTAGCGATATTTCATTTTGGTGAACGCGGACACTTGTTTAATAATGCGTATATATATGCATCAAAAACACAGCGAGAGACAATGAATAAGAAACCATATTACAGACAATCTGCGGTTGTTTTTTGTTTGCTGAGCATCATTTTTATTATTATCGGATTAGCCGTTGTGTTGCAAAATAGTAGGTTGTTCTTTCTGGAAATCCCATTTTTTATTATTGTTATAGTTTATGCAATAATATCAACTTTGAAGATTAACAAACAAAATGAGGACTAATTAGTTCTCTCCGAAAATATATTCCAGTTTAAAACGACCGTTAACAATTTCACAAATTGAGCGTGAGCTGCATAAAATTGCATAACCTCAAAATTGACTTCCCCCCATAACTCTATTAAAATTTGGTGTTATGGGGGGAAGTTGTTGATTCAAAATATGTGGTCTGTTACAATTACATAAAAGGATGTTTAGAAAGGTTTGCACATGGATAAAAAGGATTTCATCGGCAGAGAACAAGAAGTCGACATAATAGAAAAATACTATAATTCTTCAAAATCAGAAATGGTGGCTGTTTATGGACGAAGAAGAGTTGGGAAGACATATCTGATAAAAAAGACCATGGGGAAGAAGTTTGATTTTGAATTTGTTGGTAGTCACAAAACTCCAGCCAAGGTTCAACGTGAACAATTCCAGAACGAAATTGATAAGTGGTCTCACAGTACCGGTAAGATCCCCAAGGATTGGTTTGTAGCATTTAGCAACTTGAA
Organism: Butyrivibrio sp. WCD2001; assembly: GCF_000424485.1. Taxonomy (NCBI): domain Bacteria; kingdom Bacillati; phylum Bacillota; class Clostridia; order Lachnospirales; family Lachnospiraceae; genus Butyrivibrio; species Butyrivibrio sp. WCD2001. The sequence goes on from NZ_AUJZ01000006.1 coordinate 221,804, forward strand.
AGACTACTTATTGTCTTTGAATAAGAAAAGAGTTGTGGTTTTTTTGGACGAACTTCCTTGGATGGATACTGTAAATAGTAATTTCTTGAGCGCCTTTTCTTATTTCTGGAATACATGGGATAGTGCAAAAGCTTTATTAAAACTATACGTATGTGGATCAGCTACTACATGGATGGTAGATAAACTGATTGGTGATCAGGGGGGACTATATGGTCGTGTTAGTCGCCCAGTTTATTTGGCACCTTTTACACTGGCAGAAACTGAGCAATATCTGAACAAGATAAAAAAGATGCATTACAACAAAGCACAGGTACTTGATGCATACATGATTTTCGGAGGCATTCCATTTTACCTTGATATGCTTGATAACGAACTGCCATTTACTGTAAATGTTGACAGATTATTCTATGGCAGTGATGCTCCACTGCGAAAGGAGTATGATTTCTTATTCCGTTCGCTGTTTAAAAAGAGTGTAAGCTATCAGAAAGTTGTAACGTTGCTATCTAAGAAATTATCTGGGCTAACACGTGAAGAGATTTCTGCTGGATGCAAGCTTGAAGGTGGAGATTTAACTACAATTTTAAACAACCTTAATTCCTGCGACTTTATTAGAGTTTATTACTGCCCTAATAAAAAAGAGAAGGGCAAAATCTACCAGTTAACAGATATGTTCACTTTGTTTCATCTTAGATTTGTTAAAAGAAGTAATGGACAGGATAAAAACTATTGGACGAATATTGCTGGAACCGGAGAAGTTAATGCATGGGCAGGGTATGCGTTCGAGCAGGTTTGTCTACATCATATTGATCAGATAAAGATAAAGCTTGGAATATCTGGAATATTAAGCAATGTGTACGCTTGGAGCGAGAAGGCATTTGTTGATTCAGATGGGACTAAATGGAAAGGCGGACAGATTGATTTAATAATCGACAGAAGTGATAAGGTTATGAATTTATGTGAGATGAAGTTTGCTCAGGATGAATACACAATAACTGGAAAGTATTCAGATACTATTAGGGAACGTACAAGCTTGTTTAAAAAACAGATGAATACTAAAAAAGCTCTTCGATGTACATTTGTTACCACCTATGGAGTCAAGGAAAATAGCTATAGCGATATAGTTGATAACCAAGTGCTGTTAGAAGATCTATTTCGATGAGTGCTGGATGACTCGCCCCCAAATGCATGTTAAAACATTATGATTTGGTGGCGAGTTGTTCAATATAAATTTTTTTCTTGATATTTCCGGTCTAGTCAGGCTAGACCGGAAATGTAGTTTAGTCTGACTAGACCAGGAGGGAACGCGTATGGAACTCGAACTTGGGGCAATTCAACTTAACAATGAAAGTGCTTGTATGAAGTAATGATAAATGATACGCTTTTCATGGCAGTAGTAGTGGTCTTGGTAATGTTCGGTTTTTGTGTGGTAACTTAAACATACATCATCATAGTTTCACTATCTACTGCTTTTTGAGTAAAAGAAACGCTGCGCCACAGCCTTGGCAGGCCGTCGCGCAGCGACTTAGTTCTATCGGAATATAAATGAAAAAATAATCAGAGGAATGCATAATGAAAAAGACATTTATTGAGATGAAACTCTTTCAGGTAAAGCCCGATAAACTCGAGCAATTCGAAGCTAAGATTGAGGAAATGACCGCAAATCAGTTTAAATGTGAAGGCTGCATATCACTCAAGTATTTCAAGAGATTCTATAAAGATTTGCAAAAAATGCTGATTTCTCCATTTGATATTAACTTGGGGTATTCGGTTTAAGGTAATACTTATGACGATAGAATACAGACAAAAAGCTTTAGAAGCGTTAGCTCATTACAATATAACAGCGACAGAAATAGAATTGCTGAGACACAATGAGAATCTGACCTATCGCGTGGGAAACGAGTATTTGCTGCAAATACATGAGCCGACAGAGGGGTTTTCAGCAGAGTTTTTTTACGACGGTGTTGATCGTGTCGAGATATATAAGTCAGAACTTGATTTTCAAGCCTACTTAAAGAAACAGAGCATGCAGATACGCGAAGCTGTTGAAAACCGTTATGGTGAACTCATTACAAAGTTACAGAATGGTACATATGTTACGGTTTCGAAATGGTTGGATGGCGAATCGTTAGACAAGCTTGAGTTGAATGATGCAATCTGCTATCAGATAGGTGATATGCTTGCGCGTTTGCATCAGAAGGCAAAGGGATTCCGGGTATCACCGGTAAAAACCTATGGAAAGCAACATTGCGAATGCACGAAAAGGAGATTTCAGGCACTGGAAAATCTGGGGTTAAGCAACGAGTATTCTTTGATCATGCAAAAGTGCTGTGATCATGCCGGAGCTGTATTGGAAAACGTGCAGGATGAATTTCAGATGATCCATGGGGATCTGTCTGCATCGAATATCTTGCAAACACCGAATGGGCTTGTGCCTATTGATTTTTCTTTTTTCGGTATGGGACATCCGATGTATGATCTTGCTGTTCTGTTTGGAAATATCGGCGGATCATTGGCGCGTAGGCAACAAATGGCAGAAGGATATCGGAATACAGGCGGTACGATCCGTTACGATGTGTTAGATGCCTGTTTTGTACTTACCTTGTTAGATTGTCTCGGAATTCATTATGAACAGTGGAGTAAGCAAGAGTGGTTTGCATCGAGAATGCAACGGTGGAATAAGGAAAACCTGATCCCATATGTGCAGGGAGAGCGAATATATGCGGATGATTTTTATCTGTTACATGTGCAAGGATAACTCCGAATTTAAAACGTCTCCCTTACCTGTGCCAGGAATTTTTCTGCAATAGGTGTGAAGGTCTGGTACTTGTTCCAGATCAGATATAGCGTTGTTTCCTGCTTGGGAGAAAGTGGACGGAATACAAGGTCGCTTTCTTCGGAGCAGTCTATCAGATGCTCAAAGGTCAGAAGTATACCCAGGCCTTCCTTGGCAAACATTGATGCATTATAAGAAAGACGGAAGGAACCTTCCAGGTGGAGCTTGGAAAAATTCTCCCCGGCCCATTCCGGTATCTCGATATTCCAGCTTTGTTCAGAGCAGAAGAGTGGCTGTCCTATAAGGTCGGCTACTTTTATGCTCTTTTTCTTTGCCAGGGGATGACTCTTTAAGATAATAGCACCCCAGCGGTCAGTATCAGGGAATGTGACATAGTCATATTTATCTTTGTTAGGTGTTTCGCAGATTACGCCAAAATCCAGTAACCCCTTATCAAGCTTTTCTGTTACCTGCTCAGTATCACCGCTGGTGATGTGGTAGGTGAAGGAAGGATATCTGTCTTTTAGCTTTTTAATCTCTCGGGCAAGATGACAGATCTGATAGGATTCCGCCAGACCAAAGTATATGTCTCCACCTGTGATATCATCCAAGGAGACAAATTCCTGCTCGATTTTATCTGCCATTAACACAAGATCCTCAGCACGGTCACGTAGAAGCATTCCTTCATCTGTGAGTTTGATGGAAAAACTATGTCTGGTGAAAAGCTTTTTTCCTAGTTCTTCTTCAAGACTTTTTAATGCCTTGGAAAGAGTAGGCTGTGTGACATGAAGTAATTCTGCGGCTCGTGACATGTTCTCTTCTCTTGCGACGGCAAGAAAATATCTTAAATTCCTTATTTCCATAAGAATCCCCTTAAATAAAATGATATGCCCAAAATGAATATCATGATATTCATTATAACCATTAGCAAAGAGATTGTACATGGATTATAGTGAGGATGTCAGATGAAAACACAACACAAACAGGGAATAAAGAGATGATGAATACTGAAAAATTAAACCTGACACCCCAGTGGGATAAGACATTTGAGAAGAGCGATAAGGTCCTTCACAGGAAAGTGACCTTCATAAACCGCTTTGGCATAACACTTGCAGCAGATATGTATGAACCCAAGGATGCAGAAGGGAAACTTCCTGCACTTGCTGTATCAGGACCATTTGGAGCAGTAAAAGAGCAGTGCTCCGGGCTTTATGCACAGACTATGGCGGAGAGGGGATTTTTGACGATTGCCTTTGATCCTTCATATACCGGAGAGAGTGGCGGCGAGCCGAGATACATGGCATCTCCTGATATTAATACTGAGGATTTTATGGCGGCGGTTGATTTCCTGAGCCTGAATGAAAAAGTGGATTCGGAGCACATCGGTATCATTGGAATCTGCGACTGGGGCGGAATGGCTCTTCAGCGCCTGGAAGATTTAAAGAACGGTTCCTATAAACGTGCAGGAGGATGCCTGCCACTTCCTGTTCCGGAGGATGTTCCGTTCTTTGTGAAAGATTACAGCGAATACTATAAGGGCAGGGCATATCATGAAAGATCCCTTAACTCCAATGAAGGATGGAATGTGATCGGATGTGAGTCGTTTATGAATCAGCCTATCCTTAAGTATTCAAATGAGATCAGAAGCGCAGTGCTCATCATTCATGGAGAGAAGGCGCATTCCTGCTATTTCTCGAAGGATGCCTATGCAAATATGATAAAGGACAGCAAGTATACGGATAATAAGGAACTCATGATCATTCCGGATGCTGTTCATACTGATTTGTATGATAATCTTGATGTGATCCCATTTAACCATATCGAAGAGTTTGTAAGGAAATATGTATGAAGATAAGAATAGCATTTATACTGTTCGTTTTTGTATTTCTTATGCCGGGAGCAACGGCGTGTGGTACAGCTGATGCCTATAGCTATCCATATGAAATGGAGGTGAATGACATGAAGACTTTGCTGATGAAGATTGGAGATACAAGTGTAGATGTTGCCTGGGAAGAAAATGCTTCCGTGGAGGAGCTTAAGGGTCTTGCTGCATCAGGACTGACAATATCAATGTCGATGTACGGCGACTTTGAGCAGGTGGGATCTATCGGAAAGAGTATCACGAGAGATGATAAACAGACAACTACAACAGCGGGAGATATTGTTTTGTATTCCGGAAATCAGCTGGTAGTCTTTTACGGTTCCAATTCCTGGGCATATACAAGGCTCGGAAGGGTAAACTTGTCTGAAAATGAATTAAAAGAACTACTGAGCAACGGTGATGTTACGATCACACTCAGTGTTGAATAGGAGGAGATATGGCAAAGAAGGTTCTGATAATTGAAACAAGCCTTAGAACGGGAAGCAATTCGGATATCCTGGCTGAGAGCTTTGCAGAAGGCGCAAAGGATGCCGGAAATGATGTGGAGATTGTTTCGCTAAAGGACAAGAAGATTAGCTTCTGCACCGGCTGCTTTGCTTGCCAGAAGTTGGGAAAATGCGTTATCCCTGATGATGCCAATGTGATAACTGAAAAGATTCTAGAAGCAGAGGTTGTCGTATGGGCTACACCAATCTATTATTACGAGATGAGCGGGCAAATGAAGACAATGATCGACAGGGCTAATTCCCTGTATCCAAGGGATTACAAGTTCAGAGAGGTTTATCTGTTATCTACAGCGGCAGAGGATGAAGCTTATACAGATGAAAAAGCGGTCAGTGGTGTTAATGGCTGGATTGATTGCTTTGAAAAGGCTGAGTTTAAGGGAAAAGTTTTTGCCGGCGGCGTAAATGAGCGTGGTGAGATTGAAGGGCATAAGGCGTTGGATGAAGCTTATGCTATGGGAAAATCAATCTAAGCAGTTGCGCATAATTTGAGGCACAGGCAAAATACTACAGGGATGCCAGTGCGTGATATTTTCTCTACACAGTTTCCGCATATTTTTTTCTGTACTGAAGAGGCGTTATGCCTTCGAGTTTATTGAACATATTTATAAGGCCTCTGGAGTCTGAGAAGCCGCAGTCCATGGCAATCTCCAGAACTGACTTCTGAGTTTGTACCAGACTGTCCTTTGCAGCATTGACGCGCATTCGTGTCAGGAATTCTTTATAGGTTATTCCCATATTTGACTTGAAAAATCTGGAAAAATAGCTGGCGGAATAACCGAAAGTCTCGGCAACAGACATTTCATTTATGGCACCGTCATAGTTTTCTTCAGTATATGAAATGATTTTTCGCAGGATATCAGCGTTCTTCCTGCTCTTTTCGGGCAATTCGGTGTCTTTAAGACTCAGATCATCTTTGCAGATGAAATATAAAAGCTCATGAACAAGGCCTAAAAGACGCATGTTTTCATACTTGGTAAGCGGTTTGCCATCTGCATATTGTGCGAGATCCTTCATTATTTCGGCGGGTCTTTCTTCGCCGGGTTTAAAAACAGGAATAAAGTAAAGTTCGTCGAAGTTTGGGATGTAATTGCGAAGGAATGAGTCACTTATCTGAAGTACAGTCGTAAGTGTCGGGGGCAGTTTATCATAAGGTGTTGTCCTGTTTGAGATTACCTTATGGATACTACGAGTGTTGACGATGATAAACAGACCTTTTTTCAGGGGATGGGCGATTCCGTCTGTAAAATATTCACCATCATCTGAATAAGAATAGACTATTTCGAGCTCGTTGTGCCAGTGGTCGAGGACATCGCTGATCGCAGAGAGATCTTTATTCGGGTATAAGTCCTTTTTATGAACATTTAGTATTTTGAAGGGCAGCTCTGTGTGGTAATGGACAACCTCGTAGGATATGTCCTTGCTTTGCATATCTGACATGATTTTTCCTTTTTATATATGTTCTAAATAATTAAAATCGCAATATTTGTCATTATAGTGTATTTTTGATTAATGTCAAGAAAACGTAATTTTTATGACAAGGAATGTAAAGAGTAACCTGCCATTTTTTTATATATTAAGATTCGTTGAACGGGATATGGTTTCCAAATATAAGATTGGAGGTTACAATGGAAGCAATAATTTATGAAGAACAACAACAGGAAAAACAGGGGCGTCTCTCATTCAGTGAGAAGTTCTCATATGGTATCGGAGATTGCGGAGCTAATGTAATAGTTGCGCTGGCCTCATCCTTTTTGACAGGCTATTATACAGACACAGTTGGAATCGCTGCTGCAGCCATCGGAACAATGATGCTCCTGTGCAGAGTGTTCGACGGTATAACAGATCTTATCATGGGTGCACTTGTTGATAAGACTAATACAAAATATGGTAAAGCAAGACCTTGGCTCTTGTGGACAGCACCGCTTATGGGAATATCGCTTTTCATGATATTCAATGTGCCGGCATCGCTTGGTGCCAGCGGCAAACTGGTATATATCTACCTTACTTACATTTTCCAGAACTGCATTATCTATACAGCAAACAACCTGCCTTATAATGCACTTCTCAGCCGTATGACACTTGATGTACAGGACAGAGCTCAGACAGCATCTATCAGATTTGTAATGACTCAGGTTACATCACTTATTACAAACGTTATCACAGCTAACCTTATTGCAAGCATGGGCTGGAGATCAATCTCAGCTATATATGGAACAATCGCTTGCGTAATGTGCATTCTTTGCTTCCTTGGAGTCAGAGAGCATGTAGACGCAGGAGAGGACGGAAATGTTAAAGTAGAGCAGGTACCTTTTTCCAAGGCACTTCCTGCACTTTTAAAGAATAAGTACTTCTTTATTCAGGCACTTATGTTCATGTTCCTATACATCAACGTAGTTGCAACAGGTTCAATGACATACTATTTCTGCAACAGCGTACTTGGTAACATCGCATTCCTTTCATGGACATCTGTTGCGGGAACAATACCGGCAATGATCGTAAACCTTGCAATGCCTAAACTCGTAGCTAAGTTTGGTAAGAGAAAACTTATGATAACAGGTGCTGTTATCATGGCTCTGGGTTCAGTACTCATCGGTGCTGCAGGATCAAATCTTCCTCTTGTAGTTGTCGGACTTATTGTTAAGGGATTTGGTACAGGCCCCATCATGTCAGGTATCTTTGCTACAACAGCTGACGTAGTTGACTATGGCGAATGGAAGACAGGCGTTCGTTCAGAAGGTCTTGTAAACAGCTGCACAAGCTTTGGTATGAAGGTTGGTATTGGTCTTGGTTCTGCTATCTGCACATGGATCATCGCTTTCGGTGGTTATGTTGGAACAGCAGAGGTTCAGACAGAGGCAGCTCTTGCATCTATCCGTTTCGGTTATGGATACTTCGGAGCAATCCTTTCACTTGTTGTTCTGGCACTGTGCATCATCATGAACATTGATAAGCACATCGGCCAGATCCAGAGAGATCTTGAAGCTAAGAGAGCAGTAGCAGAATATTAAGAGTAAAGAATTTAGAATTTTAGTATCATAAGAGGTAAAGAAATGTCAAAAGCAAGCGAATTTATTAGAACAAATTTTGCTAAAGGCGATGCCATAAGAGATGAAGGACTTGAAATTCCTTCCGATGTAAAAAGATATACTGATATCACATACGGTGATAAGGGTGAACATCCCGAGTGGCAGATGCTTGATGTATACAGACCGGCAGATGTTCCGGAAGATAAAAAACTCCCCGTGATTGTAGTTATTCACGGCGGTGGCTGGGTATATGGGGATAAGGAAGTTTACAAATACTATTCTGCATCTCTTTGCCAGAGAGGTTTCGCAGTAGTTTGTTATTCATATAGACTTGCACCGGAATACACATTCCCTTCAAGTCTGGAGGATACTTGCGCAGTTGCAAACTGGATTGTAGAGAACGAGGATAAATACGGATTTGATCTTAACAATGTTTTTGGTGTAGGCGATTCCGCAGGCGGTACGCTTATAGGCATAACAGCTGCTTTCCTTACAAATAAGGAATATTCGAAGAAATTCGACTTTACAGTATCCGATAAGTTTAATTTCAAGGGTATTGCATTTAACTGTGCAGCATTTGAGATTAAATCTGTAAGCGAAACAGATGAAAACATGGGAAATCTCATGGATGATCTTTTCGGTAAGAGGGTAACAGAGGAAGATCTTGATGTTATGAATGCGGGAAAATATATAACAAATGCGTATCCTCCGTCATTCCTTATGTCTGCAACAGGAGACTTCTTAAATAATGAGCTTCCCAAGATGGCAGCTGTTATGATAAATAATTCCGTGCCTTTTACCTGCAAGTACTATACGAGTCCCAATGGAGAACTTGGACATGTATTCCACTGCAATATGAGGCTTACGGAAGCAACACAGTGCAATGACGATGAGACAGCATTCTTCAGAAATCTGATGTAAGACTGCACTGTCAGCGCTATATATAATGAAAAAATAAGAGTTCTAAAACATCACAGTTTTAGAACTCTTATATTTTTTATAACGTATAATATTATCTTTCCAAAGTTAAATCGTCTGCGATATGATCCTGATCGTCTGTCCAGATTATTGAGCTGTCATCGACAATCTTGATACTGCCCGAACCGTCTGTGTATGCAATATCATCGGTATCAACTTCGCCGTTTTCATTCAAAACAAAATCATGCTTTTCGCAGTCACTGTAGGTAATTGTTTGTGTGCTTTCATTATATGTTCCGTGCATTACCCATTCGCTGTGCTCTGATGCGCTGCTTCCCCACCATACTTCAATGAGATAGGTGTCATCGCCCTGTCCGGTGATGCTGAGGTTGCCGCGTCCGGCATAATACTGGCCTTCAAATGGTTGTACCTGGCCCTGGCTTTCACCTTCTTCGGGTTCTCCTACATAAGGTTCGTTTTCTGCGCTGTACATCTGCTCAGCGATTGCCTGGAGATCAAAGCCTTCAAGATCCTCTGCCTCTACTGAAAGTGAGTAAGCAATTCCGATCTCTATGTCGTACCAGGTGCAAAGATCTATCATCCAGCCATCTTCAATATGTCTGCTGAGCTTAGCCGGCATGTGGCCTTCACCCCAGTTTGCCAAGGTAATATCTTCTGTATTATCCCAGTCATAATAGATACCGGAAATATCCTCATTTTCGCCGACACCATACTGTGCCCTGGCTGTATAATCCATGCCCTCCATACGAAAATCGAGCTCTACCAGTGCTCCGGGAACTCCGTTTTCATTGCTGTTCGCATCCATAAGGCTCCACCCGTTTACAACTGCATCCTCCGGTGCCTTGAATAAGCGGGGACAAGCGGCATTTGCTTCTTCCTCGGTGCATTCTCTCCAGGGATTGGCGATCTCTGTATTTTCAGCACTTTCTGCGGTTTCTTCTGAAGCTTCTTCCTCTGCACTTGCCTCTTCTGAAGATGCTTCTTCTGCAGCGTCTTCCTGCTGCTCCGTAACAGCGGCTTCCTCTTTAGAAGTATCTGTATCCTTTGCGCCGCCGCATGCGACAAGTTCTAGTGCCAGTGTCGCCATCATAATAGAAGATATCAATCTGTTTTTCATATACTTTTTCTCCTCCTCACATGTTTTAATCATGTATTAATATAAGTAATCAATACATATATTACCAAATAATGTCCTACAAATGTCCCTCATTTCATGCCTTTACGTGGTATTTTTTGCAGAATGAAAAGTGCTGTGATAATTGTGTGATATTTCTCCTGATAAGATGTGTTACAGATAAAGAAAACAACGAAAACGACATAGAACAGCTAAATATCTCATACGGAGGAAATAGAAATGAAAAGGAATCTTGTAGAAATGGTATTGTCAGTAACATTTGGAACAGCAATGGCACTCTTTATACTTGCAGGATGTGGAAACGCAGATGCAGCTTTTGTTGGTATAGGTGGTGATGAGACTGCTACAGAAGATACAGTTGCAGTGACTGATTCAGAGGAAGATACAAAGGAAGTTATAGCAGTGAGCAGCACAGAGCTCGAGGCACCGTACTTCGAAAGAGGCGTGTATGTAAATTATGCAGAAGAAGCTGAGGATCCCGATCTTACATATTTCTATGTTTTTGATGATGAGGGAGCAGGTTATACAGCAGACGGAGAGCATGAAGGCATCGGATTACCCTTCTGCTGCGAGCAGGAAGGTGGTACCGTAAAGTTCTCCTTTGGTGGAATGGATGCAATGGGAGAAGAGATCTTCACAGTAGACGCTGTTGAGAACGGCGCAGTAAAAGGTCACTATGATGACGGCTTAGAGCTTGTATTTGTACCTCAGACAGATGTTGATCCTGAAAGCTTTGATGCAGAGAATTATGTAGGTAAGGCAATCGATAATGACTATGTTTATAATGATGCAAACGGCTGGAGCGTAAAGTATGATCCCGCTTCCTTCGAAGTAAATGGCGGCGGCCCTGTAACCACTTTCATATACACCGGAGTCAGTGCCGGAACAAACATGATTACTGCTACTTACTCTGTGGAAAAGAATGCAAAAGAAACCGCTGACGACCTTGCTAAGACATGGGGTGCAGACGCAACAGTATCTGAGGGGAATTTCCCCGGCACAGACGATGTCACAGGCTATTGGGTAACGCTTCCTATTACAGAAGAGGGCTCAGGACTCTACATGACAGCAATTGTAAGAGATTACATGGGTGGAACACTTATGTTTGAATGCACCGAGCACAAGAGTGGCAATGAGTTTTTGGATATGGAAGTATCCGATGCACTGGCAAGCATAATCGACTCAATCAACTTCACAGCATAAAATAGTAATACTGATGTGCTGATAAAAACATGAGATTTTTATAAATCTAACTGAGGCTCTGATGAATGAATCATCGGAGCCTTCTTTTTGCCCCCAAAATCTCATTCATAAAATAATAACTGTAATTTTTAAATTTTTTTCAGGATTTTGTTGACTCTGCACTTGGTGAAGGGTGTATTTTTCGCATATCAGGAGGAAAAAGTCATGTTCATAAACAAAAGAAAGCAGCAGGAATTAATTAAAAAGCAGTTCGGAAGAAACCCTCTTCACGATTCTTATCACTATATGAGAAAGGATAGAATCAAACTAATTGCCAAGTACCATGACGAGGTGGGGGAAGGCACTGTTGATGATATTACCTGGAATGACCTTGAGATGGATGACGTTTTTTTCAGGATAAATCACACAAGATCCTACGTCGGGGAGCAGGTTTTGTACCACAGACTGCATTGTACTGATGCGGAGGAGGCTGAAGGCTTTGGGGATACGGTCAGTTTCTATGAAAACAACGAGACAGAAAGAGTAAAAGCGGAAGAGCTTCTAATGGGTCTCGGTAAAAGAAACGATTGTTATTATATGCCACAGCTTATACATATTTTGGCAGGTTATGAATTCAAATTTGCATGGGCATATCGCATCTTGCAGGCATTGTTATTTTTGTTTTTAATTTTGGGAATTGTACTGCATAGCAGTGAATTTATGCTGGCATTTTTAGGAGTTGCCGGCATAAATATGTTCATATATATGAGGGAAAAATCTCAGTCTGAGCATATGATGGATTGCTTGTACGGAATCTGCAGTCTTATCAATGTATGTGAAAAGCTTTTGAAGAGTAAATGTACTCCGGATTTCCCAGGAAATGAGGTCATAAGAGAGGATATTAGTAGGCTTCACTCTATCAGGAGGATGTCGGGATCGCTGATTTCAAAAAGAAAATATGCGACAGTGGATCCGCAGGGAGCACTGGCGATGTATATTATGGGAATTACTCTGTTTGACCTGGTCTCTTTTAATAAGATTGTGAGAACCATCAGAGGGAACGAGAAGGCAGTGATGGACCTCTATGCCTTCGCCGGAGCGGTAGATTCCGGGATATCGGTGGCATCCTTCAGGAAAAGTCTTCCGATACACTGTTATCCGAACTTTATAGATACCGGCACAATTATAGCAGATGATATTTATCATCCTCTTATAGAGAATGCCGTCCCCAATGACGTAATCTTACACAGCGGCTCCATGATAATGGGAGCAAATGCTTCGGGTAAGAGTACCTTTATGAAGGCACTTGCAGTCAATGCAATTCTTGCCCAGTCAATATTCACCTGCTGCGGTGCGAGAGCGGAGTTTCCCAAAAGCACCGTTATGACCTCAATGGCTGTTCGTGATGATGTTACCACCGGAGAAAGCTACTATGTAAGAGAAGTAAAATACCTTAAAAGAATGTTGGATGAATCGCAGAAGAAGGGATGCGTTCTGTATTTTATAGATGAAATCCTGAAAGGGACGAATAACAAAGAGCGACTTGCCGCATCAGAGGCCGTACTTCGCTATTTATGTAAAAAAAGCGGAATGGTTATCGTATCAACACATGACAGTGAGCTTGCAGAGAGACTTAGTGATGAATACGAGGGCTACCATTTTGACAGCAGGCTTACCGACAAAGGAATCCACTTCGATTACAGGATAAAATCAGGATTTGGCGAAGGCACTAATGCAATTGATCTGCTTTCATGCTATGATTTTCCGAAGGAAGTGGTGGAAACCGCCAGAAAAACATTAAAGGATCAGAATATTGCGTGAGGATCAGGTATGAAAATAAGTGAAGCTGCAAGCGCCGCTGGGCTTGATGTAAGCAGCGTCAGGTTTTATGAGAGAAAGGGGCTCATAAATCCTGAAAGGGGAGAAGACAGCAACTATCGGGACTATACACCCGAAGATATAGAAAGATTAAAAAAGATCGTTCTTTTCAGAAAAATAGATATGCCGGTGGAGGATATCAGGAAAATGCTCGATAATGAGCAGGATATCGGGGAACTCTTGGGATTACAGATGCAGAGACTCGAAGAGGACAGACTTAAAGTTGAAGGGTCAATACAACTGTGCAAAAAGATGCTCGAAGATGGCTACGAAGAGAGCGATACCGATAAATATATTTCATATGTTGCAGAGGCAGAGAGCCGGGGACAGAGATTCCCCGACATTCTGCCTGTTCTTGATGAGATCAGCCTGAATTCCGGATTTGAGTCTCTCGTTGGATATCCCATATTTTTCAATCTAATGAAAAATGCGCTCTGCAGGCGTCTTTTGGCGGTTGGAATTGTGATTATCATGGTGATATTTCCGCTAATCCAATTGATTTTAAATATCATTCGCCTGATTAATGGGCAGGGAAATCTGATGATGTCACTAATCTGGATTATCTATTCAATTATGCTGATATCTGCATTTGTTAATATTTTGCATAAGACAAAAATATTTTCTTAGAAAATTATGAAGACTTATCTGTGTTACACTCGTTATATGTAATGAGAGCAGGAAAAAGCTGAAAGGAGGTGGGAAAAATAGAGGCGAATGAAAACTTAATACGTTGGATGAGTGAGTACAAGAACCTTGTTTTTTCCATCTGCCTTAGGATGACCGGCAATTACTTCACCGCGGAGGATATTGCACAGGAGACCTTCCTCTCGGCATATATGCACATGGATCAGTTCGATGGAAATAATGAAAAGGCTTGGCTCTGCAGAATTGCGGCAAACAAGTGCACTGATTACCTCAGAAGTTCAGCCGCAAAGACGCTTCCCACGGCAGAGGATGAGATGCCGGAGCCTGCAGAAGGCGCCGCGGTAATGGGGATGACAGCCAGCAACAATCCGGCGGATATATATGAAGCAGAAGATGTTATGAACAGCTTTTCAAAATGTTGTGAGGAGCTTCCGGAAGCCTACAGCGACATAGCGATGCAACATTTTATTGAAGGGCGTACAGCAAAAGAGATTGCGGAAGAAAAAGGCGACAATCTTAAGACTATACAGACAAGAATTTTCAGGGCAAAGGAAATGCTGAAAAAATCCTATAGAAAGGAGTGGCTGGAAGCATGAATGATGAATTTAAATATTTAAGCGACGATGAACTGCAAAAGCTCATTGATTCCACCGAAGAGTCAGGACTGCTTGAAGCTCCTATCAGTTTTGAAGCAGAGGTTCTAAAGAGAATCCAAGAGGCGGAGACAAAATCAACGGTCATTTCTTTTGAAGAGAGAAAGAAACAGTTTTCAAGGTTCCGATTTCAAGTTTGTCTGGCGATGGCTGCTGCAATTCTATTTTTGATCGTTTCACCGTTCCTTTCAGCGAACGACGACTATAATGCATGGAAGGCACAAGCTGCGGTTGGACAGACAGTTCCCAGAGAAACAACAACGTATGTCTCGGATTTTTTGGGAAATCACACGCTAAGTGAATCTATCGGAAGTAATCATTTTGAAATAGGAACTTTAAACAGTTCGACAGATAAGGAGAATTAATTATGAGAGCGCAGAAAAGAGGATTTTTTAATTTTATATTTGCATTTGTGCCCGGTGCGGCAGAGATGTATATGGGTTTCATGAAAATGGGAATCAGTCTTATGGGAGCTTTTTTCGGACTGATGGGTCTGATTGCATTTCTCGGGCTTAGCGATGCCTTCATGATGATACCGATTGTACTGTGGTTTTACAGCTTTTTCCATGCAAGAAATATGGCTACCTGCAGAATTGATGTATTTGCGGGACTGCAGGATGATTATTTCTGGAATGAATTCTTTGATGGAAAAGGAATAAACTTAAAATCCGAAACAGCGAAGAAAATATCCGCATGGGTACTGATAATTGCAGGCGTTTCCATAATCTGGAATATAGTTGTTGAGCCTATTTTAAGTGGTGTTGAAGCTCTGGCGAATATGACCGGGCTGAATTTCATATATGACGCTGTGGCCGGTTGTGTATATTCACTTCCCAGATTAATAATTGCAGTTGTTATTATTGTTTTGGGCTTAAGGCTTATTCGTGGTAAAAAGAATACACTTTATGTGGATATGAAATCCACCATTGATACAGCTTTTTCTACAGTAGACAATCAGGAAAAAAGCGAGAAAAATGCCTGATTAAATTTGCTTCACCTATGGTTATATATATATTACGAGGAGTTCCTTTGCCGGCTCACTATCGGGGCGGCGAAGGGGCTCTTTTATTTTGTAAATCCGCTATAGAAATAGGCCTTCAAACTCTTGAAAGGACACCGTTTTGATTGATATAATTGCATAGTCTACTACTATAAGTAGTGGAAAAATAAAAAATACGCACAATATACTTGAACAACTTGTTCCAATATTGTGTGGGGGAGATTTTAAAAATGATGACTTTAAAAGAATACGCCGAGAGCAGATCCGTGAGTTACGAGACTGTTCGCGTTCAGACCACCAGATATAAGGAAGAGCTTAAGGGACATATCAAGACCGAGGACAAACGCAAAGTTCTTGATGAGTTTGCCTGTGATTTTCTTGATCAGCACAGGCTAAAGAGAAATGTCGTTGTAAAATATGATAATAATGATATGAAGCAGGAGCTGGAGAAGGTTCGCGAGGAGAAAGAGCGCCTTAAGGATGCTATTATTTTGCTTCAGAAGGAGCTTCAGGATATGACGAAGCAGAATTCAACGCTGCTTGAGGACCGCGCACGTTCACAGGCTCTTTTACTGCTTGCGGATAAGGAGCACGATCAGCTTGAATCCATGCAGACTGAGCTTAAAAAGACGCAGGAAGTGCTGCTTTCCACCCAGAAAGACCTGACAGCTGTCACCAAGGATCTTGCAGCGGCTACAAAGGAGCTGGGAAGCTACAATAGGACAATATTCGGATTATATAAGAAAGCCTGACTTCTTGGGGGGGAGATAAGATTTTATGAAAAAAAAGATAATGAGAATAATGATGATAGTTTCTTCATTATTATTGGCATTAGTTGTACTTTTGACAGTACAAATGATTTTCAGAGTCAGAACTATACTGATACAGAACGCAGAGAAATCAGGGAATCAGGTTGATGAATACTCCGATAAGGCGATGCGTGATCAACTTTTGCAGCAGCTCAGTGCCACTACTCGTGGGTGTTCCTATATTGTTAATGATAATCTTGAAAATTTCGCAGGAACCGTAACCATCATGGCGGATGCCGCTACTGATATGTACTCTCATCCTGAAAGATACGGTTCATCTGTAGTTAAAATACCCGAAAAGTCAGATATCGGAAAAAGCATGGGGCAGTTTCTCTTTTCAGAGGAAGTTGACCCGAACAGTCCGAGCGTAAAAGAAGAGATTTCCCTTTTGGCTAATATGCAGGGAAGTCTTCTTGCCATGTACGGACAATTTCCAGAACTTGGAGCAACCAATATAGGTACGGAGACAGGTTTAATGCTGCTTGCAGGGCCGGTACTTCCTGAGAGATGGGATAAAGACGGCAATTATGCCAGCTTTGACCCCAGACAAAGGCCCTGGTACCTGGCGGCAAAAAATGCACGGAGAACCAGCTTTTCCGAGATAAAAGAGGACTATGATACCAAAAAGCTGGCAATAATGTGCGGTTCACCGATTTACAGAGACGGTGAATTTGTGGGAGCTGCCGGCGCAGGTATTTATCTTGAGGGAATAGAATCGGTAATGATGAATGCCCGTATAAGTGATCAGGGAAATTCCTGCATTATTGACGAACATGGGATGATCATCTTTTCCTCACAAGACGAAGGGGATCTCAAGACACAGACAATTCTTGGAGAAGGGAAAAAAGACAGCTCTCTCAAAAAGCTCTCAGAGAAGGCAATTTCCGGAGAGAGAGGTCTCGAACTATTGGAGATCAACGGGAAAAAATGCTATCTGGCGTATTCCCCCATTAAAGTTGTAGGATGGTCGCTGATATCCATTGTTCCGGAAAGTACCGTCCTTGCACCCAAAGAAAGTCTTTTGAATTCTTTGAATATTAATCGAATCATGGAACTTACGGAAGTGCAAAAGGTTCTCAGAACGGCGTTAACCACTGTTCTTGCCTTCATTGTTGTCATTGCACTAATAACGGTAGTTATTTCAAATATGCTCAGCAGACAGCTGGTGAAGCCTGTAGAGGAGCTTACGGCTAAGGTTCGGGCAATTGAAGGAGATCAGCTCGATTTCGAATGGACCGAGGACACTGGCGATGAGATACAGGAGCTGGCCACATCTTTTGGGTTTATGACTGAGAGGATGAAGAAATATATTGTCGATATTCAGGCGGCGACAGCTGAGAAGGAGAGAATAGGAGTAGAGCTTGCCCTTGCTACCGAGATTCAGGCAAGTATATTGCCCCATGATTTCCCGCCCTTCCCGGACCGAAGGGAATTCGATATTTATGCAATGATGGAACCCGCAAGGGAGGTCGGTGGTGATTTCTACGACTTTTTCCTGATAGATGATGACCATTTGGGATTGGTTATGGCAGATGTTTCCGGTAAAGGTATACCGGCCGCACTGTACATGATGATTTCCAAGGTAATTCTTCAGAGCTGCGCTATGCTTGGAAAATCGGCCGCGGAAGCTCTGAATAGGATGAACGAAGCCCTCACCAGCAACAATAAGACGGATATGTTTGTCACAGTCTGGTTCGGTATTCTGGAGATTTCTACCGGAATAATTTCCTGTGCAAATGCCGGGCACGAATATCCCGCCATTATGCGAAAGGACGGTAAATTCGAGCTTTTCAAGGATAAGCACGGATTTGTAATCGGTGGAATGGAAGGAATCAAATACAAAGAATATCAGATAGAAATCGGCCACGGAGATAAGCTGTTCCTGTACACTGACGGTGTGGCAGAGGCCACAGATATAAATAACAAGATGTATGGAACATCCCGCATGATAGAGGCACTTAACAAGGATCCGGACGTTTCTCCGCAGCAGATAGTTAAGACTGTAAGAGCCGATATAAGTGAATTTGTCGGAGAAGCAGAGCAGTTTGATGATCTGACTATGCTGTGTTTGGAGTTTAATTGATTTTATGATTATATATGAAAATACCGTGTCCGCACTTTTTATAAAACGAAATAACCGCTTCACGGCAGAAGTCCTGGTTGATGGACACAGGGAGACGGTACATGTTAAGAATACCGGTCGCCTCGGAGAGCTCCTCCTGGAAAATGCCGAGGTGACGCTTCAAAAATCCGATGATCCCGGAAGGAAGACGAAGTATGACCTGATTTCCGTCTACAGACCGGAGTTCGAGTGGATTAACGTCGACAGTCTTGTTCCGAACAAGCTCATGAAGCAGTACCTTGAGCCGCGATATGACTATGTGAAAGCTGAATATACTTACGGGAATTCCAGATTTGATTTTTATATGGAAAAAGATGGCGAGAAATACCTTACGGAAGTTAAGGGCTGTACACTTTCCTATGATCAAAAAAGCGGAGTGGGTTATTTCCCGGATGCGCCGACAGAGCGCGGAATCAAGCATCTTCAGGAGCTGGCAGAAGCGGTAAAGAAGGGATATCATTGCACAATAGCATTTGTTATTCAAATGAACGGCATATATACTGTGCTTCCAAACGACAAGACTCAGCCTGAATTTGAAAAAGCGCTGGAAGCCGCAAAAAAGGCAGGCGTGGAAGTCGTATGCCACAGCTGCCATGTTGAGGCAGATAGAATTAGTATTGTAAATTAAATATTTGCTATGAAAATACAACCCGTGCCTTTTGACACGGGTTGTTCTTTCTACTTCTTTTATTCCACTTCTGCGTTTGTTCTCTTAGCGACAGCCTTTGTAATTCTGCTCTTTGTCTTACCGGATACACCTTTTATTTTTATCTTTGAATCTTCCGGAAGCTTCTTAAATGCACCGGCGCCGATCTTAAGATGCTTATTGGCTTTAATCGTAATCTTCTTAAGGTTTGAGCATCCTTTAAATGCATTCTTGCCTATAGATCTGACATTTTTTCCGATAACAACCTTCTTAATCGTGTCGTTTCCTTTGCAGGCTTTAGCTGCAATCTTGGTTACCGGATAGGTGATTCCGTCAACAGTAACATTGTTGAGGGAAGCCTTCTTTCTCTTGCCAATCTTATCGACTGTAGCATTTCCATCGCTTCCGATGGTGTAAGTGATATCATCCACTGTAACCGTAAACTCAGAGGGATGAGCAGGCTCTGAATTCACCTGAGCGGAGGAAGTCTGACCTGAGCCGTTATCCTCGGGTGCAGTCTGGGTTGCCGGATCTTCGGGAGTAGCCTGATTTGCGGGATCCTCAGAAGGAGCGGGCTGATTTGTATTAGGAGCAACGAAATCCTCAGGCTTAGTATTTGTCAATGTGTAGAACTCAGCGCCGTCAGGATCCTGCGTTCTTACTACGATATCATCAGCTTTGAGCTTATTGTTTATATAAAACTCATTTATTTTTGTGCCGGAAGGATAGTTGTTGCCTTCATTGTAAAGCACTACAAAATCCTCTTTGGATAGATTCTTACAGGACAACACGGTTCCTTTTTCAGCATATGTGCAGGTATTGCCCGAAAACTTGTAGAAAAGGCTTGCGGAATTATAAATGCCTGCGTTTATTTTGTTTTTGATGGTGTTATTACAAAATGAAACCCTACATGCCTCTGTCTGAGTTAAGCTTGTAAGATAATCGTTGGTATTTATAACACATGACGATATATTTATGGTGTTCTTTTTGCCCTTTTTCATGGAGAGAACACCTGTCGTAAAGGGCATTTCGAGTGTGCAATCCGATACGTTATAGGTTTTGAGTGAAGTCTCCGGAACATCCAGGAAGGTTCTGTATACTGTACCGTTTTTGCTGTTAGTGATGCAGTTCTTAACTGTCACATTTGCGGGATATTCACCCGTAGTCTCCTCTGAATCGGGGCCTGTGAAGAAAATGCTGGAATTTCTTTTTGTGTCAGTTACTCCGGAGTCGAGATCGAAAGTAATTCCGTCAAAAACAACTTCCGTTTCACCTGCAAGTCGCATAACCTTACAAACTCTGACGCAGGCTGCTGACAGATTAAATGTGCAGTTCTTTATGCTGGTGTCCTTAAAGGAACCATTAAATAATGTAAAAATGTTGTGGCAGTCATGAGTATGGTTTTTGAAGTTACAATTGTATACACTGATATTTCTGTAGTTACCGCGCCAAAAAGCCAGTATTTCATCAGTGAGCGTAGTTTCAAAATCGCAGTCGTGCACACTTAAATTCTCAAGAGTTGAATCCAGCGTATTTTCTTTACCACAGAACCACAGACAACCGCCGACCAAAGTATCTGTTATGTTACCCTCATAGCCCATGCCGGTAAGGTTGCGGAAAGAGCAGTTGCTTACCTCAACGTCATTCAGCTTTCTGCTGTGCTTGAACCACACCAGATCCACTTGCATGAATCCCCCGTTTTTCTTGGCGGGAGCGGCATAGAAATTGCAGTTTGTGATCTTACAACCGTCAATTTCGGAAAGGCTGAGAATGACTACCTGTTTATCTTTGAGCGGATGATCTTTGGTGGTTTCCATGTAAAAATTGATGTCCGAAAATGTAAGAGAAAAGGTCGGACTAGTCTCACCCGGAACCGTGTACATTATCCTGTTGGACCCGGATCTATAGGATTTGCTGACACTCAAAGTGGTATTCCCTGTTCCTTTGTAATTCAAGGATTTCAAGTATATAGTTTTATCAAGAGTATAAACGCCGTCGTTGAACTGGATGGTCGAAACCACGCCGCTGGCAACCGATGATGTAATAAGTAAGTTCAGACGCTCCGATATGTCGGTAGTCGGGAAAATTCCTACCTGCGCCACATTGATCGTATCGGTCAATATGAGCTGTGCATATTTTTTGTTCTTCATTTTTGTATAAAAAATGTTTTTATCCGGAGCGCTATCTGTTATCTGATATGATGCAGCACCGCCATCTCCTGCGGAAGCGTAGCCTTTGACGCTTACAACTGTTCCCACGGGAATATCAGCTGCAAGAAGGTCATTTAAGCTGTCGTACTCTGATGAAAAAGCACTGCCAAGTGCGGTTAACTCTTCGGTTTCCATAGGAAGCAGCATTTCAATTCCTGCTTCAGGGTCTTCAGCCGAAACCCCGGTATCATCCGGTATGGAATCAGCATTTTCTTCGCTACGTGTTTCATCTGATTCGGATTCGGATGGATTATCGGCACCGGGATTTGGTTCCTCTGATGATTCCTGCTGTGTTTCTTCCGCATTTCCGGCACTGACTTCATCTTCAGCACTAAAAGTCGCTTCAGGCGAGAGTTCTTCTCCGGTTAGGAGTTCTGATTCTGCTCTGGAAGTAATTGCTGCGAATGCATTAAAAAATAGACACAGTATGACTGTGATGACCAAAAGATGCTTTTTTCTTTTCATATTATTAGTTCCCCTTTAATAATTTTTCATACCACGCATGAGATTATAACACATGTTTTTAAAAAAACTCAAAAAATATGCAACTTTTAAGCCCTTTCAGCTGTAATATATTTAGACGGGGCCATTAAATAGGATAATAGCCCCAAAGTGAACTTGGAGGAGTTGTCATGGAAAATAAGCCGTTTTCTTTATTTAATAAGCATTCAATATGGATAACACTGATTGCACCCGTGCTGATAGGAATAGTTTTTGCGAGGAGAGGTGGAATACTGTTAGGGCCGATTTTCATATTCCCTGTATTTTTGGTTATTGATGAATTTATCTGCTTTATTATTTCAATTAATAAAGTGAAAATTATTGTTTCCAGGGTATTTGACGCCTTTGTTCTCATCATTGGGCCAACTTACGAGTGGCTCTATATAGGGGAGATAAAAAATGCAACCTGGTATGATTGGCCGGAGCAACTTCACAACGCTCAGCGTCATACACCTATTTATACAGGCGCAGTAGTAACCGTTATGATTATTTTTCTTCTTGCAATTTTGGGCTATATTATCCTTCAATATACGCCTCTTAACGAATTACCGCCCCTTGTTGCGGTATTGTCAATGGCTGCCATGTACCTTGGTATAATTCAGCTTATCATCCTGACTGTGCAGGTATTCGGTGTTGGTGACGAGATGGATGTGTATCTCTTTCCGCTTCCAGCCTGCTGTATACTTATCACAGCCCGCACGATAGTTGAGAAGATTTATGAATGGAATGACAACCGTTTCGATACAAGTAAATTGGAGCAAAATCCTGTTTTGAAAACTTCTGATACTATCCTGAAGAATGTTATCTTATGGCCGTTTTTCGCAATTTTCCTTATGATTCCGCTCCTCGGAATCCTGATAGCGATACTGTATTTATTCGGCCAGGCGCCGGATTCCGTAATTAAAGCCTGGACAGAGACCAGTCAGTGGAATCTTTCAACGAAAATATCGCCGCAGAACATCTATTACGACGAACATTATCTGTGTACAGTAGCTGCCGGAGGACACCGCAGGGTTGTAAAGCCTATCCGCAAGGGAATCCGCCACGGACATGAGGTTACGGTAAACAGACAGCTTTGCATAGCCAATGCCTTCGAACAGATTTTGGAGGAAAAAACTCCGCACCTTCACAGGGCTGTCCGCGCTTTTTATGATAAGTACGGATTCCCGGTTGCAAGGCTTATTAAAAGCAGATGGATTGCGGACGTGGTGTATTTTATTATGAAACCCCTGGAGTGGTTCTTCCTTATAGTAATATACATGGTTGATGTCCATCCGGAGAACAGGATAGCAGTGCAGTATATGGGGGATAAAACGCCTTTAAAACAGGCATAAAAATATGTATTGCAATCCGTCTGGCAAGCTGATATATTACAGTTGCACTGTATTCGGAATGATCCGAAACGGTAGCTTTTTTGTCAAAAGGAGAATTAAATATGGAAAACACAAAGACACTTGGCCGTAAGACTGCAGAGGAGTCATTCGGACTGAGTCACGCAACACGTTACATGGTGGAGACTGCCCTTATGATCGCAGTTGTTCTTATTATGGGCAACACATTTTTAGGGACAATTCCTACACCGCTTCTTAAGATTTCTATTGTTACCGTTCCCGTTGCACTGGCAACAATGCTTATCGGACCTGCTGCAGGCATGATCTGCGGTCTTGCTTTCGGTATTAACAGCTTTGTTGGCGCACTCACAGGTGCAAGCGGAATGCTCTCAACACTTTTTACTATTAATCCCTTCGGTGTATTTTTCACAGCTATAGTAGCAAGATTTCTTGATGCAGCTGTTGTAAGCGGCATTTACAAGCTTATCCACAGAGGAAAACTCACAAACGCATCATATTATATTACAGGCGCACTTATGCCCTTATTCAACACAGTATTTTTCATGACATCACTCTGCCTGTTCTTCTACAACACAGACTATGTACAGGGTCTTGTAAGTAACTACAATGCAACCAATCCCTTTGCATTTGTAATTGCAATGGTTGGTGTTCAGGCAACAGTGGAAGCATGCATTGGCTGCATCCTTGCCGGTACTGTAGGAATGGTGCTCTCAAAGGTTCTTCACAGAGCATAAGCACATAAATAGCAGGTGTAATTATTATGAGCAGGATTTTGACTGTTGATATAGGTAATTCAAGCATAGTTGCCGGAGTTTTGAATAATGGCGAGCCGGAATTCACCGGAAGAATCGCGACTATAAGAGACTATGGCAAAAAAGAGATAACGAAGGCTCTTGGCGGCCTTTTACAGGATTATCTTGACCAAATAGAAGCAGAGTATGAGGAAGCTCCCTTCAGGGGGGCGATTCTCTCTTCGGTGGTGCCCGAGATAAACGAAGTCACTCTTTATGCAATGGAGGAGATAACCGGAACGAAGCCGCTTCTTATGAGTGACAAACTCATAACCGGAATAGATATCTCGAATTACAGCAAGGGTAAAATCGGTGCAGACAGAATCGTGGATTTATCCGCAGCAAAGTCGATGTTTAAGGACAGACCGGTCATGGTCTGCGACCTTGGAACCTGCTCCACAATCACCGTAGCAGATGAAAATGGAAAACTTATCGGCGGAATGATAGCTCCCGGAGTGCAGCTGTCACTAGATGCAGAGGCTATGCGGACTGCACAGCTTCCACAGCTGTCTGCGGGAGAAGTGACCGAGATTCTGGGAACAGACACCGCCTCAAACATGATGAGCGGAGCTGTAGCCGGAGCCGGAATGATGATTTCGGGCGCAGCAGAGCGAATCAGCGCCGATTACAAACTGGATAATATGGCACTTGTAATCACGGGAGGCCTTGGAAGCCTTATTATTCCCTGGATAAATCGGGAAGTCTGCTATGAAAAGGACCTTCTTTTACGGGGACTTAATGCCATATTTGAACTTAATGCAAGCAGTTATGAAAGTGAAGTAGATCATGCTATCAGGAAAAAATATTCTATTAGGAGTTACAGGGGGGATCGCGGCTTACAAGTCGGCTGATCTGGCATCAAAGCTCATAAAGCAGCACGCAAACGTGGATGTTGTAATGACCAAAAACGCCACGGAATTTATTGCGCCGCTTACTTTTGAAGCTTTGACACACAACAGATGCGTCACGGACACCTTTGACAGGAATCATCCGTGGGAGGTGGAACATATCGCCCTGGCAGACAAGGCAGATATTCTTGTTATCGCGCCCGCTACAGCAAACTGCATAGCAAAGCTTGCTGCCGGAATAGCAGACGATATGCTCACAACCACAGCCCTTGCCTGCACCTGTAAGAAAATAATAGCACCTGCTATGAATACACATATGTACGAAAATCCTGTGACACAGCGCAATCTTCAAACTCTTAAGGACTTCGGATATATTATTGTAGAACCCGACGAGGGTTACCTTGCCTGCGGCACTGTGGGAAAAGGAAGAATGGAAGAGCCTGCAAATATTGTGGATGCCATCATTCATGAAATTGCAGCGCCTAAGGATATGGAAGGAATCAAGGTCCTTGTGACTGCAGGCCCCACAAGAGAAGCAATAGATCCCGTCAGATATATAACCAATCATTCAACAGGCAAGATGGGAATTGCTCTTGCAAAGGCTGCGGCAGGCAGAGGCGCCGATGTCACACTTGTTCTGGGACCTACGGATATTCAGGTTCCGGCCTATGTAAATGTGGTTCCGATAACTTCCGCTAAGGATATGTTTGACGAAGTAACTTCCAGGGCAAAGGAACAGGATATCATTATAAAAGCGGCTGCAGTTGCGGACTACACACCCGAAACGGTAGCAGATAACAAGATTAAGAAAAATGATAATGACAGTGATCTCTCCATACCGCTTAAAAGAACGGAAGATATCTTAAAATGGCTCGGAGAGCACAAAGGTGAGCGTCAGATTCTATGTGGCTTTTCAATGGAAACCGAGAATATGCTCGAGAATTCCAGGAAAAAGCTTGCAAAAAAGAATCTCGACATGATCTGTGCAAATAATCTCAAGGTTGCCGGCGCAGGCTTTGGCGTTGATACCAACGTTATTACGCTTATCACCAAGGACAGCGAGACAGAGCTTCCTCTTATGAGCAAGGATAGCGCAGCAAACTGCATTCTTGATGAACTTACAAAAATGCGATAAAAAGGCGCATAACAATTAGTAAAGTCAATATCGTGTAAAACAAGCCAATATTAGTGCATATGTGAGGCTTGTTTTTTTATGTGTTATTTTATGTAAAAAACAAGTTGACAAATATGATTGAAAGATTTATATTGAATATACATTCAATGAATATTAATTCAACAAAACAGGAGATCAATTATGGGTATGCAGAAAAAAGTAGTAATAATCGGTGGGGGAATTGCAGGACTTTCTGCAGGTATTTATGCAAGACTTGCAGGTTTTGAAGCAGAAATATATGAGAAGAATTCCACACCCGGCGGAGAATGCACAGGATGGAACAGAGAAGGCTTTCATATAGATAACTGTATTCACTGGCTCACAGGAACCAAGAAGGGAACAGAGTTGTACGACGTATGGGAGACTGTCGGAGCCATTTCGGATAATACTAAGTACGTTCATCTCGAGTCCTTTTATACCTCATGTCTTGGTGGACAAAAGGCGACACTCTGGGCAGATCTTGAGAGAACAAGAAGAGAGCTTACAGAGCTTTCTCCGGAAGATGCTGATGAAATAAATAAATTTATCGAATATGTGGAATACTCCAAGCAATGTCAGGTTCCGGCAGATAAACCGATGGACATGTTCAGCATCGGAGATTACATCAGACTTGGAAAATCCATGGGCGATTTTATGAAGGTTATCAAGGATCTTGGGCAGGAATCTCTGGAAGACTACAGCAAACGCTTCAAGTCTCCCTTGATTCAGAAGCTTATGTGTGATTATCTTCCCAAGGAATACAGTGCAGAATCACTGTTTGTATCCTATGCATCCATCGCTGATGGTAACGGTGACATACCAATGGGGGCATCTCTGGAGATGTCGATTCGAATGGAGAAGAGATACAAGGAGCTTGGCGGCAAGATCTACTATAACAAGGCTGTAGACAGGATTCTGGTTGAGAAAAGGCGTGCCGCTGCTATGATTCTTGACGACGGAATGAAGGTAACCGGCGATTATTTCATAGCAACCGTTGATACAAATCTTCTGTTTGGCAAAATGATCGACAGCAAGTATATACCAAAAGCACTGAAAAAAGCATACGATAACCGCGAAGCATTTCCTGTCACAAGCGGATTCCAGGTTGCGTATACCGTAAATAAGGATTTTAATCCCGGAGAAACCGTATTTATCGATATTGAGCCTCTTAAGATTGGCGCAAGAACGTTAGACCGTATGTATGTCAAAGTGTATGGTTATGATCCGAAGTTTGTGAAGGATGGAAAACAGGTACTTCAGACCAGCTTTTTCCAGAGCGATGCCGATTTTGAATACTGGAAGAGCCTTCCCAAAGAGGAATATAAAGAAGTTAAGGAAGCTTTGGTGAAAGAGGTAACTGAGAGATTAGAGGCCGGATATCCCGAGCTCAAAGGCAATCTCCACGTCCTTGATTCCTGGACTCCGCTCACTTATGAGAGATACTGCAATGCATATCATGGAAGTTACATGAGCTTTATCTCGACAGGTAACGGAATACCGTTTAGAGTAAAAGGAGACATAAAGGGCATAAAGAATCTCTGTTTTGCAGGTCAGTGGAACAGTTCACCGGGAGGACTCCCGATAGCTGTGACAAACGGCAAGTTTGCTATTCAGAGAATTTGTAAAAACAAGGGATATTTTAAAGGGGAAGCCAATGACAAGAGAAGAACAGAAGGAAGAACGCAGGAAAGCAATACTTATGACAGCTCTGACGCTCTTCGTGGAAAAAGGGTATCATGAGACCAAAGTTGCGGATATTGCGGCTGCGGTTCCAATGAGCACCGGCCTGATGTTTCACTATTTCAAATCAAAAGAAGAGCTCTTAATGGCTCTCGTCGTAATGGGGAAAGAGTTTACAGGGGCAACAGCTCCTGTCGAGGGAATCCCTGCAGACATATTCCTAAAAGGGATGCTGGATGAACTATTTCTCTATGCTAAAAAGGATGCATACGTAGCAAATATGTTTGTCCTGATGGCACAGGCCAGACGTGCCGGAATGCCGGAAGACGTGCGCAAATTGGCGAATTCGGTGGAAGCCATCAACAATACGGCAAAGATTATAAAAAACGGCCAAAAAGCCGGGATATTCAGAAAGGGCGATCCTAAACTGCTGGCGCTTTGCTTCTGGTCTGCATTTCAGGGAATAATGGAAGAGATGACCATGGACAGGGCGCTTGACACTCCGGATTCAGAATGGCTTATGGCTATACTCAGACCCTGATTGCATTACAAAAAGAGCTGATCGTTCAGCTCTTTTCTGCATTAATATGAAATTCAGCCTCCCTGACCCATAACAACCGTTCCGTTTCCGTCTTCGTCATAAACGGTTCTGATGGGAGTGGGGCCGGTGAATCCCGGATATTCATCCCTTATTTTCAGCACATTTCCTGAGATAAAAAAGTTCTTGTACTCATAGTAATACACAAATCGGTCCAGGAACTCAGAAGTGTTAGCAGAATACTTCACCCCGTCTATATATGCAGTAGTTTCGCGCTCACCCAAATAGAATATAGTGATGGGCAGAAACGCATAAAACATGCCTAAAACAATTGTTGCAGTAGTTGCTATATAGGCAAGTCTTCGGGCCTTTTTATTATTCTGTCGTCTGATAAGCTGAATAATTCCAACGATAATCCCTATAACAGCCAGGGTTACAACTACCTGGATCACAAAGAATCTGAATCGCAGTTTATGAGCTTGCAGCAAGTCATTAAGTATCTTAAATACGGCAATCAAAATCAATGTTTCAAACAATATATGTCTCTTCATCCACGTTTTCACAGCATTTCCTCCGTTTATCATTATATAATATATACAGTTTATGCCGCGGTTTCGTTGCAAAGATTATGAACTTTTAATTTGTAAATTCCCCCCGACAGTTTTACAATGATAAATAATATGTGTATCAATTAAGTACAAAGACCGGATAAGAGGGGGATCTTATGAGGGTATTAGTTGTAATTGACATGCAGAAAAAGTATCTTAGCGGATACGATGAGAAGCTTTTATCGAACATTAACTACGAGATAAAACTGGCTCATGAAGAGGAAGACGTTCCAATCTTCTATGTGAAAAACGTAGGCCTCACCGGGAACAGAGACGGATACGACCTCTCGGATGAGCTTCTCATGGTTTCGGATCTGGTTTTTGAAAAGAAGAGTCCGAGTGCATTTTCATCAAAAGCCTTTTCACAAAAACTGAAAGGGCTCAAAGCAACGGAGCTTGAGATTGTAGGAGTTGACGGCACCTCCTGCGTCGCTAAAACGGCGATGGATGCCGCAAAACTCGGATATAAGACGGAAATAGTAAGAAAGTGCGTAGGAGCACGAAATGAAAAAGTGTATGAGAAAACACTTAAAAAGCTTGAGGATGCAGGAATAAATATCTTGTGATTTTTAGTATTATTGCACAAAATTATCATCATTATTCCGTCATCCAACATCAGCATTCTGATATTTTGGACATGAATATAATATCCTCCTTTTTTGATAATGCCTATTATTATCAAAAAAGGAGGTGTTTGTTTTTATGGGAAAGAAACTAGTTTCACTTGTTTTGGGGACTGTGCTGACAATCGGAGGACTTCTTGCTTCTGCAATGCCGGTCACAGCTGCAAGTGCCTGGGGAGGCACTCACGACGGGATGGCATTTGATTATCACGACAGCAGCCAGTTTGAGATGTCAAGCTGGAGCAACGGCGGGATGTTTGACTGCACCTGGTCACCAAATAATGTATCCTTTGCAAACGGCCAGATGAAGCTTACTATCGACAGAAACTGGCAAGGATACACGGGAGGAGAGTACAGAACAAAGAAATACTACGGATACGGGCTGTTCCAGGTTAATATGAAACCCATTAAGAACTCAGGCGTTGTATCTTCTTTCTTTACCTACACAGGTGAGAGTGATGGTACAAAATGGGATGAGATCGATATAGAATTTCTTGGATATGACACCACGAAAGTCCAGTTTAACTATTACACAAACGGACAGGGTAACCACGAATACTTGTACAACCTTGGATTTGATGCATCACAGAGTTTCCATACCTATGGTTTTGACTGGAATGCCGGAAGCATCACCTGGTATGTGGATGGCAAGGCTGTATACACTGCAACAAGGGATATCCCGAACACTCCCGGAAAAATCATGATGAACGTATGGCCAGGAACAGGAGTGGACAACTGGCTTAGACACTACGATGGAAGAACCGGGATAAGTGCTTACTATGACTGGGCTTCCTATGATGCTCACACAGGAAGTTCGAACAACAGTAGCAGCAATAACAATAATAGTAACAACAATAACAGCAATAATAACAGTAGTTATCAGCCTGCACCTTCACAGTCATCCAATATCGGTAATAATGCCGGATCAGGTGCAATGTTTGACAGTTCTAAGGCATACAAGCTCATAAACTCCGGAAGCTGCCTTTCACTGGATGTTCAGGGCAACAGAAGGGACAACGGCACCAATATCCTTCAGTATCCCTTCAGGGGAAATGCTAATCAGAAGTGGTACTTCGTAAAAGAAGGCGATTATTACATCATTAAATCTGCTTCAACAGGTAAAGTTCTCACAGTCCAGGATTCAGCAACATGGGACGGGGGAAACGTATGTCAGTGGGATTATTATGGCAGCAACAGCCAGAAGTGGGAGATTTACCCGGCTGCAAATAACACCTACAAGATCATAAATCACAACAGTGGGAAGTGCCTTAACATCGCCTACGGTAGTAATGACGCTAACGCAAATGTCGAGCAGTATAAGGACGTATCCAGCAGCTATGAGATGTGGTGGATTGATGTTGCAAACTAATTAAAATAGATACGGTATATGGGAATCGATTTAGAAAAACTTAAAGAAAAGTATTCAAAGAATAAACCCACTTTTTCGTTATCAGAGTTAATGCTATGCATATCACTAATCATAATAGGCTGCGCATTGTTTCTTGCCATGCCTGATAGTATGGGTATTTTAGGCTGGATATTGTTTGTAGCAGGCACTTTCCTGAATGTTGTGGGAGTATTCAGACTTGCTGCAATGGTACCGGAGGTAAAGAGTGATCTGGGCAGCAAAATAGCAACAGTGGCATCGCTCTTTGCTTCAGTTTTCATACAGTTCATCGGACTTTTGTATTTATATAAGAGCGGCGGAACAGGGAAAGGAGCTGCCATCGCCACGCTTGCACTATGTATCAGCCTTGGACTGGTCATATATGCTGTTGATTTTGAAGATGAGAGACATCAGAAAAAGATAAAAATAGCATGTGCGATCATCACGATTTTTCTTACTGCTATAGCTATCTTTCTTAATTTCAGGGATGATTTTTCTACTGCCAGTGTCTCCGTGGGAACAATACTTCTGATAGAAGCGGTGATAACCGGTAGAATTGGATTTTTATCACAAAAATAGAAAACAATAATGCCCCGCAACCTCAGTAATAATCTGGGGTACGGGGCGTTGCTGCGTTTGATGCTTTTTTAGTTGATGTTAAAGTCTAGTAGGTATAGATTTTTTTTACTTTTATGCCTGCTTTATTAAGAAGTTTCTTAACCTTTTTTCCATATTTCATATCATTGGTTGAGCGTATGTTAAGAATGGTCTTGGTTCCTTTCTTAAATGCATTCTTATCAATTGATTTGATGCAAGAGCCGGTTATGCCAAGATACCTGATTTTTTTTGACTTTGAGAAGGCATTTTTTTCTATCTTCTGAAGCTTATTTCCATGAATATGCACATAGGTGAGTTTACGGCAGTTTGAAAATGCACCTTGCGGGATCTTCTGTACCCCGGTTTTTTCGTCAATAATGAGTACATATATCAGCTTATCGTCCTTGAAAGCGTTCTTTGCTATTTCCGTGCACTGGAAGTCCTTGAATCCGTCTTCTCCTTCAGATACGCGCAAACTAGCATTGGAAATACCTATTACTGTTTGGGAAGTGTCATTTTCTTTTGCCCTTCCGATTGCTTTTGTTGTCCCATAATACTCTCCGGATGAGCCGATAGACGTGATTTCATATAGCACGCCACCAAATTCAAATGTATCACCGGCTTGGTCATAAAGCGGAGTGCCGGTATCCATCATGGTTTTTGCATTTGCGGGGAAAGAGCCATGACAAAGAGCAAAGGCAATCACTGCAATAATGCTGAATAGGATCATTCTTTTTTTGTCCATATTTATCCCTCTCATATAACAGAAAATGATTAGTATATATCTGATTATACGGTTTATACTTTTCTTGTTAAACGAATACCAGATGTTTTAATAGAAATTTAATGAACCAAAGAATGCAGTTATTATGTGGGGAGGCATGTGTGTGGCAGGAGCGATACAATAAGGACAAATAGAATTATTCGGGCTCTGAAGCAGTAATGCTTTAGAGCTCAATTTATGTATAATAGAGATTGAAAGTTCAAAATTATCTTAAAGTATAAAGAACAAAATAGTTAACAACATAATGTTGAGGGAAAACCGATGTTTTATTTGATTAAGGAAATGCTGGAAGAAGTTACAGCAGAAGAGATAAAGAACGCAAAAGATCAGTATGTTGCAATTCTTACATTTGAGGAATGGAGGAATTGTAGTGGCATATTTGATATGGGAATTGATATGGATATAGAAGATAAAGATATCCTGACTACAAAGGCAGAGGTGAATTATGACTCACTTACAGGTTCATTTGTAATTCCTGACAGAACCAACATGTCAGGAGAGAGTAGCAGATTTGCCTTTGCTCTTGATGAAAAGGGAATCGTATTTATCGATGATTCCGGTGCTGCAGCAAAACTGATAAAAAGGATTAAAAACACTAAGAAATGGCGTATGCCTTCGCTTGAGAGATTTCTTTACGATTTTCTTGACCAGATTGTGAAGGATGATCTACGACTCATGGAACGTTATGACAAAGAGCTTGATGCCATGGAAAATGCCATACTTAATGAAGATGAAAAAATTGCGTCCGGCAGAGTTAATGAGATAAGGAGTAATATCAGGGATCTTCGGATTCATTACGAGCAACTTATGGATTTAGGGCAGGAGTTTGAAGAAAATGAGAACAGCTTTTTCAAGCAGGAAAATATCAGATATTTCAGGCTGTTTCTTAATAGAATGGACAGGTTGCATGATACTTCAACAGCAATCAGGGACTATACCATGCAGATTAGGGATCTTTACAAGGCCCATCTTGATATAAAACAGAATAGGATAATGACTGTGCTTACAGTAGTTACAACAATATTTCTTCCTTTGACGCTTATAGTTGGATGGTATGGAATGAATTTTAGATATATGCCTGAGCTTGAATGGAGATGGGGATATCCTGTGGTTATTGCGATTAGCATTTTAATAGTACTGGTCAGTCTACTATTTTTCAGGAAAAAGAAGTGGCTATAAACAGGAATAAAGGCATATGAATGGCAGGAGGGAGTCATCATCCGCAAAGCGGATTTTAGGATGTTAATATTTCAGTATAACTACGCAAGGAAATAAATATGAATATTTTATTGGAAACAGACAGATTAAAAATAACAGAAATGACAATGGATATGGCGATGGATGTCCATAAAAACTCACTGGATGAGGACATTAGAAGATTCGTCCCTGATGAAGTTTTTGAGACACTTGAAGATGCCAAGGAAACTATAGAGTTCATAATGTCACAGTATAATTCTACTGAAGCACCTCTTATCTATGCACTGATTACAAAGGAAGAAGGGACGAATATCGGTTATGTGCAGCTAGTCCCAATCGATGATGGAAAATGGGAAATTGACAGTTCGCAAAGCTAAAATCCGGAAAATATGCAACAAATATCGATGAAGAATTGTATTACAGATGAGGCCCAACTCACATATACTAAAATAGCTTAGTTTGGGGATAACTTGGAGGTTTGTATGAAAATTTTTGAGAAAACAAAAAGGGGATTCCGTAATATCTTTTCGCATCATCCTGTGTCTATCGTATTATTTATGGTGGCAACGCTGTTAAATGTTATTTTTTATGGTGATAGCTTTGATCTAAGTTCTAATGTGCAGAAGGTTCTGTATTGCTGCTGTAGTGTTTTAGTTGCAGCGTCTATCAGTGCTCTATTGTGTGAGAATATCCATCTTTATCACCAGGAAAAGAGTGTAAAAAGGATAATTCTCTATGTTGTTATTATGGCTGCCGGCATAGTGACAGCGCTTATTGATGCTATCAATTATGAGACTGATTTAGTTAGAATCCTGTATGACATTACTCATCTTACAGCCAGAGGCTTTATGAGTGGTCTTTTTGTGACTCTCATTGTTCTTTATCTTTGCCTTATTATCTTTTTCTTTTACAAAAAGAGTGGTGAAACCTTTGAAATGTATGTTGCCAAGGCTTTCTGCGGAATTATGAAGTCTGAGCTTTTATACGTTATTCTGGCTATTGGTTCACTTTTTATTACTGTATTCTTTGGTGTACTTATCTTTGAAGATTGGGACTCTGATACTATTATGAGAGTTCAGCTTTTGCCTTTGGGTTTTGTTGCTTACCCTTGTGCAATTGCAGGTTTATCCGATACTGAAGATGATATCAGCAAGTTAGGTAAGGCAATCCTTAATTATGTATTTGTATCCATTATTTCAATTGCCTATTTGATAATCTATCTCTATATCATTAAGATCATTATTCAAAGGTCATTGCCTTCTGATGAGGTGTTTGAGATTCTTGCCGTACTCTTTGTTTTTGGTATAGGAATCTGGACAATGGCTTATGGCTGCGCAGAGGGACTGTTCAAGAAGATAGCAGGTCTTTTGCCATTTCTGTATATTCCATTTATTATTCTTCAGGTAATATGCATGTTCATCAGAATAGATGATTATGGTTTTACTACAATCAGATACCTGGAGATTATGTTTATTGTGTTTGAGGTTATTTACTTTGCACTTTATACCATCAGATTTTTTGGCAAAAAAGATATCGCCTATTGTGCGCTGTTTGCGATTGCTTCTCTTGTGATGGTGATATTTATATCTCCATTTGCCAATGCAAGAAATGTGGTTACTCTTTCCCGGAAATCTGAGATAGAAGAGTTTGTAGCGCTTGGTGATAATGCTACAGTTTTCGATGAAATGCAGGCCAAAGAAGCTTACAAAGTAATCTCAAAAGAAGGCGGAAGCATTGGTCAGAATTATCTAAAGGGAAAACTGACCCGGGACCAGATAGTTCTTTTATCTAAGGGGAGAGACGGGAGAGAAGATATTGATTTTTTCCAGATAGATGTAAGACTGAATGGTCGTGTTAATTCATTTGATGTAAGTAGTTATGACGAGTTTTACATTATCTACCAGAACTATGGCAAGTCATATCTTAACAGACAAAAATATTACAGTGATAATGAAAGACCGGTAATAGACCCATCTAAGCTGCTTGTTTATGTGCCGGATACTGAAGAGATGTTGACTACACTTGATCTTGAGGATGTTGCGTATGCTCTTATTGAAAAGGATAAAGAAGGCGCGTCAATTGATGAACTCAGAGCTATTGTTCCAAAAGAGATAACAACCAAAGAAGGATATAAGTTTATACCAACATCAATCCGCGTTGATGGTGCGATAACAGAAGAGACAACTATACACTATATGAGTTTTGGTGGATATTTTCTTAGATAATTAACTCGGAACGTACTAATCTGGATGACAAATAAGTTGATTTTTTTGTTTCGGGGATATACAATGTATATACAAAGGAGGCGCTGATCATGCAAGCTCAAGTTAAAACATGGGGAAATAGTCAGGGAATTAGAATACCAAAAGAGGTACTTCAGGAAGCGGCTATTTCAGTTGATGATGTTCTTGATGTAAAGGTATCTAATGGCATGATAATGCTTGTTAAACCATTTAGACATAGAACACTGGAAGAACGTGCTGCAGAGTATGGTGGGCAGCTCCATTTAGATGGCGAATTTGACTGGGGTGAATCGGTAGGAAGAGAGATTTGGGAATGAAGGAAGAATTGCATCAGGGGGATATACTTAAGATTGAACATATCAAGAAACCGGTTCTTATTGTGAGTAAGGATTTCTTTAATCAGACTTATGAGATAATCGGATGCCCTATTTTTGAAAAAGGGGAAGCAGGACCTTTACATATATATATCGAAACTGAAGACGTAGAAGGTTATGTGCAATGTGAAAAAATGGCACTCCTTGATTTGAATATCAGGGGTTATTCAAAGATTGATAGGATACATTATCCTGACATTATAAATATCACAGACGCTATCCAAGGAATCTTTGACTACATCTGAAAATGAATCAACATGGAGTCAGTGAGATTTCTTTAGTAGGAATATATTAGCAGTGTATGATTCGGATTATGGATTGTACGCTGCTTTTACTATGTATATAATAACTCATGAATTTAATAATATTGGACTAGACACACCTTGTCCGGTGCAAAAATACGGCATTTCTCGCTTTGTGTCGTGGTAATACGTGGACAGGTTTCATATACTCCAATTATCCAAGGAGAGGAGGAAATCAATTATTGGATCAGCAAAAAGCAGGAAGATTTTTAAAAGAATTAAGACATGAAAAGGAAATGACCCAGGAACAGCTTGCACAGGTTTTTAATGTAAGCTCCAGAACCATATCACGATGGGAGAATGGAACCAATCTACCGGACATTTCTTTACTGGTTGAGATTGCGGATTTCTACGATGTGGATGTCAGAGAAATAATTGAAGGAGAAAGAAAAAGCGAGATGATGGATAAGGAAGTAAGAGATGTGGCCACTAAGATGGCTGATTATGCTAATGAAGAAAAGGGAAAGCTCCTTAGAAGTATACAGATAATAAGTTTTGCAGGGGTATTGGTTTTATTATTATCCATTGTGCTACAAACTGCAGCCAGTGATGAGCAGTACCCACCTAATTATGAAGCGTTATTTACATCGTTTATAGCCCTGATCATAATGGGGGTTATCACTTTATATGTTACAGGGTTATTGGAAAAGATAGTTAAGCATAAAAAGCTGGTTCTTTTCATGAAAATAGCCACTGTGGCCGGGATGATCATTGGCTTTTGGCGAGTGATTGTATTATATGTAATCATTGGAATTTTGTGTGTAGGCTTTCACTTGGCGCCAATTGAAGAATATGACGACATCACCCATTATAATGAATATATGTCTTTTTCCAGAAATGAAGCTCCGTTTAAGGATGAAGAAAACAAATGGACCAAGCTTGGAATGGATGAACATATCTGGCCATATAAGATTACAGATGATATGAATGTGGCGGATTTCAAAATGGTTTATTATAATCCTTGGGATGCGCAGTACCTTGGATATCTGGTTGTAGATTATTCAGCCGATGACTATGCAGAAGAAGTAAAGAGGCTTAGAGAGTACGAGTCTACTGAATACGTAGGATATTACTGCGTTAAAGAGGAAAAAACCTATGACCTTCTTGCAGTAAACGCAGATTCTTATCATGGATTTGTATATGCCCTCACTGATGGTAACGGCAGAATAATATATGGCGAGCAGTTGTTTTGCAACTACTTCATGGATCTTAAGTATGAAAAATATATCCCTACAGAGTATTTACTGGATGGATTTGATGCAACTACCAAGTCAGATTATTATAAAAAGATGCTTGGGGACGAGTAAGTTATATCGGAACGTGAACAATCGGTGTAAGACCAAACAAAAAAACAGACTTCATATATTCAAAATCTGTCCTTTTGTTTGGGCTTCAGACCGATTTTCATCTGAGTGAACTAAGTCGCGGAGGCCACGGGTTCAATCCCGCGAAACGCTCCGCTGGAGATTATTGATGTATCAGCGAGAAAACTCCTTCCGACATAGTCGGTGGGGATGAATTGCTGGCCCTCAGCGTTTCGCTTTGCTGTATCGTCCTGTTCTTTCATATTTTCTTTTGTGGTCATCCGTGCGCTGGCTTTCTATATATTTTTTCACTGTTTCAAGTGAAACTGATCCGGTTGTGGCGCAAAAATAGCTCCTGCTCCAGAAAAGAGCATCTCCCCACAGAAATTTTTCTATATGTTCACG